>CAVGTD010000069.1:0-9644 GCA_963632215.1 Clostridiales bacterium | reverse complement strand
CATATATACACTGAAGAGTTCGCCGCCGACCGCCGCGAGGTGGTGGAACGGGCCAAGGCGGCCGGGGCGCGGCTCTTGCTTTTGCCCAACATCGACGAGGCGTCGGTGGAGCCTATGCTGCGGCTTTGCGGCGAATATCCCGAATTTTGTTTTCCCATGATGGGGCTTCACCCCACAGAACTCCCCGCCGACCCCGAGCCGTTGCTCCGCCGCATGGAGCAGCTGCTTGCCGCCGAGGGCAATCCCTACGTGGCGGTAGGCGAGGTGGGCATCGACCTCTACTGGGACAGTTCGCGCCGCGACGAGCAGGTGGAGTGTTTTCGCCGCCAAGCGGAGTGGGCCGTGCGCTTCGGTTTGCCCCTCATGGTGCATTCGCGGGCTGCCCACCGCGAACTGGTGGACACGCTGCGCCCCATGGCCAACAATCTGTCGGGCGTGTTCCACTGCTTTGGCGGAACGGCCGACGAGGCGCGCGAGCTGCTCGACACGTTCCCGCGGTTCGTGCTGGGCATCGGCGGCGTATTGACGTTCAAGCGTTCCGCCCTGCCCGACGTACTGCGCCACGCTGTGCCGTTGCAACGCATCGTGGTGGAGACGGACGCGCCTTACCTTGCCCCTACGCCTCATCGGGGCAAGCGCAACGAGCCCTCGTACATTTCCCTTGTGGTGAACGCCCTTGCTGATGTTTACGGACTGCCCGTCGAGGCGGTGGAAAGGCAACTGCTTGAAAACACGCTCCGCACCTTTCCCAAACTTCCCCGACTGGCTTTTTGAAAAACCTTTGAACCTATGTCGCACATCCTCATACAGATTGCCCGTGGCGTGACGCGCCACCCCGACTACCGCCTCGCCGCCCCGCTCGATTTCACCGTGGTTGAGGGCGAACCCGTAGCTCTTTGCGGCCCTAACGGCGGCGGGAAAACGTTTCTCACCGACATCCTTACCGGGGCGCACCCGCTCTTGGGCGACGCCGTTCGCTACGATTTCCGCGGGGCGCATCCCCGCCGCGCTTCGGGCAATGTGCGCCTCGTCACCTTCCGCGACGTGTACGGCGGCAACGAGCCGGCTTACTACCAGCAGCGGTGGAACCAGGCCGACGAGCAGGTGTTCCCCACCGTGGGCGAACTCCTCGAACAGGCGCGCCTGGCATGGGCGAAAACCGGCGGCGAGTCTCAGGAGGAAGCTCCGGGCTACTTGCCCCAGTTGCTGTCGGCCCTGCACATTGAGGAGCATCTCGACAAACCGGTCAACCAGTTGTCGAGCGGCGAACTGCGCCGAATGCAGCTGGCCCGTATGCTGCAATCGTGTCCGCAGGTACTGATCATCGACAACCCCTACATAGGACTCGACAAGGATGCGCGGCGGATGCTCACCGGCATTCTCGCCGAACTCTCACGCCGCCTTACGCTCATCCTCGTGGTGAGCCGCAGCGAGGACATCCCGGAGTTCATCAGCAAAGCCTACTACGTGAGCGGGCGCACGGTGAGCCGTCCCCTTTCCATCGACGAGCTGCAACGGGCGGAACAAGGAGCGACGGCCGCCACGGACCTGCCCGCACTGCCCCCGCTCAACGACTCGCAGGTGTGCGGCGACGAGGACATCATCGCGTTCCGCGACATCACCATCCGCTATGGCAAGCGCACCATTCTGCGTGACCTCAACTGGCAGGTGCATCGCGGCGAACACTGGGCGCTGACGGGCGAGAACGGCGCGGGCAAGTCGACCCTGCTGTCGCTGGTCTGCGCCGACAACCCCCAGGGCTATGCGTGCGACATCTCGCTCTTCGGCCGCCGCCGCGGCAGGGGCGAGAGCATTTGGGACATCAAGCGGCGCATTGGCTACGTGTCGCCCGAAATATACTCCACCTACCGCAGCGACCTCGCCGCCATCGACATCGTGGCCTCGGGGCTGCACGACACCATCGGGCTCTACCGCCGTCCGGGGGCGGACGAGCGCGCGGCTTGCCGGCACTGGATGGAACTCTTCGGCGCAGCGCATCTGGCGGAACGCAACTACCTGAAACTATCCTCGGGCGAGCAGCGGCTCGTATTGCTCATACGCGCCTTTGTGAAGTATCCCGACCTGCTCATCCTCGACGAGCCGTTCCACGGGCTCGACACCGCCGCACGCGAACGCGCACGGCAGATTATCGATGCCTACATGGCGCAATATCCCGACAAGACGCTCATCATGGTGACGCACTATCCCGAAGAACTCCCCGAGTGCATCGACCACAGCCTCACGCTCGTCAAACAGGCATGAGCCACGCTACGCCCTCTATTGCCGCTTATGAAAAACATCCTCACGCTCGTCTTTTCCCTCCTCTGCCTCCTTGCCTGTTCGCAGCGCAAGGACGGCGCGAACGCCGATGAAGTGGACCGCACGGACAGTCTGCTCAACGCCAGCAACGACCTGCTCTTTGCCAGCCCCCTGCGGGCCGATTCGCTGTACCGGTCAATGCAGCGAGGCATAGCCGACAGCACGGCGTGGTACCGTGTGGAGGTTTTTCGCGGCACGGCGTACCGCTTCGCCGGCGATTCCGCCGCGTCGGAGCGTCATTACGACCGTGCCGAGGCCTGGTGCCGCCGCCAAGGGGGCAACCCTACGGTCGAGGGGCTGCTTTGGAACCACCGCGCCCTCATGGCTCTCAGCTACGGCAACACGGACAAGGCTCTCGCCAACTACGAAAAGGCGCACGAGCTGCTAGGCCGGTCAAAAGGCGGACGCGACCTGCTGGCCGTAGACATCAACCTGGCCGACCTCTACCTGCAACAAGGCGACATGGTGCAGTCGGCAAGGCTCTACCGCGAGGCTCTCTTCATCTGCGACTCGCTCCACGACACCTCAAACCGCCCCTCGATATGCGACGGCCTGGCGGCGGTCTACATGGAACTGAACAACTTTCCCCTTGCCCACCACTATTTCAGCCAGGCCGGCGAACACATCGGCAGCCAGCCCGCCAACATACAGCTGTTCCACTGGTCCACGCTGGGCAACTGCTATTATTTTGAAGAAAAGTACGACAGCGCGTACCAGTCGTTCGCCAAGGCTCTTGCCTGTGCCGAGCAGCTGAACGGCGACACGTGGCGGCTCACGTGCCACGCCAACATGGGCGAGGTGCGCCTCATGCAGGACCGCCTCGACGAGGCGGAGAAGCACTTTGCCCTGTGCCGCAAATTGCTCGACGGCGGCTTGCAGCTGCCAAGTGCCTCGCAGTTCTACCTGAAAAGCCTTTTCGCCGACCTCTGCATTGCCCGGGGGCGCAAGGCCGAGGCGAAGCGTTACCTGAGCGAGGCGGCCGACACGGCGTCGTTCTCCTCGCCGCGCTACCTCATGCTCCACTACCGCCGACTCCAGCACTACGCCGCACGGAGCGGCAACTGGCGCGAGGCATACGCCTACCAGCAGCAAAGTTTGCGCCACGAAAAGAGCCTTAACAACCGGCAGTTTCTCAACAACGTGGCCGAAATAAGCAGCCGATACCAGCGCGACACCACGCTCCTGCGCCAACGGTACGCCATTGCGGAATACGCCGCGCAAACCTCGCAGCAAAAGAACTTTATCCTGCTCCTCGTCCTTTCGGTCATCGTCCTGGCGGCGGCGGGCGCAGGGGGCATACTGATTTACCGCCGCACTGTGCGACGGCGCATGGAGCGTCAGCTTGAGCGCATAGCCGAACTGCGCATGTGCGTGGTGCGCAACCGCGTTTCGCCGCACTACATCTTCAACGTGCTGGGAACTATTGTGCCGCAAATGCAGCAGTTCCCGAACCTGGAACACTCCGTGGAACTGCTCATCGACGTGTTGCGCGGCAACCTCCTGATGTCCGACAAACGAACCGTCGCCCTTTGCGACGAAATACGCCTTGTAAAGAATTTCATAGAGCTTCACCACCTGAGCCGCTCGGAGTGGCCCGTGGTGACGTGGGCAATCGACGAGCACCTGCGCGAGAGCCAACTGCCCGTACCGTCCATGTCGTTGCAAATACCCGTGGAGAACGCACTGAAACACGCATTCGCTCCGCTCACCGCCGAGAGCCGCATCCACATTGACGTGACCGAGGCTGGCGGCTGCCTCACGCTGCGCGTTACCGACAACGGGCAGGGCTACAACCCGGGCAAGATAAAGCGCACCGGGCGCGACACGGGGACGGGCCTAAGGCTGATGAACTACACGTTCGACATTCTCAACCGCTACAACGCCCGCAAGGCTTCGCTGCGCATTGCCAGCGTGCCGCCGCCCCATACCGGCACAACGGTCGAGATTGTCATCCCCACCGACTACCGCTACGACAAAATGGGCTGACGCACGGCCCGCACCCTGCGCTTTGCAACCCGGTTGCAAGCGTTCGCCCGTACCTTTGCGACAGGAAAACGAAAAACCAAGAAGCCATGTGCAAAACCTGTCACTCTCACGAAACGTCCGCCCCGGCGGCTCACAATCACTCCCCACACTCCCACTCTCCCCACTCGCACGGTTGCGGCTGCGGCTGCCACGGCGGCGAGGAAGCCCCTTGCCCCTGCGGCGGCGAGGGCGGCTCTTGGTGGCGCGAGGTGCTGCCCATGGCCGTGTCGGCCCTGTTGCTGGGCCTCGGGCTTCTGGCCAACCCGTTTCCGGGGGCTGAGTGGGCCGTTTTTGCCCTGGCCTACCTGCCCGTGGGTCTGCCCGTGCTTAAAGAGGCTTGGGAGGAGGTGGCTCAGGGCGACGTGTTCAACGAATTTACCCTAATGATTGTGGCCACAATCGGCGCGTTCGGCATTGGCGAATACCCCGAAGCGGTGGCCGTGATGCTTTTCTACAGTGTGGGCGAGTATTTTCAGGACCGTGCCGTGGGACGTGCGCAGCGCGACATACGGGCGCTGGTGAACCTGCGCCCCGACACGGCCACGGTGATCAGTCCCGCAGGCGAACGGACGGTGAAGAAGGCGGAGGAAGTGGCTGTGGGCGAAGAGATTGAGGCTCTGCCCGGCGAACGTCTGCCGCTCGACGGAGAATTGCTGACGAGTTTTGCATCGTTCGACACCGCCGCGCTCACGGGCGAGGCGGAACCGAGGACGTACAAGGCGGGCGGCGAGGTGCAGGCCGGAATGATTGTCATCGGCAAGGCGGTACGTGTCCGCGTGGCGCGGCCAGCCGCCGAGAGTGCCTTGCAGCGCATTCTCAACCTCGTGCAGGACGCGGCGGCACGCAAGTCGCGCACCGAGCAGTTCATACGCCGCTTTGCCCGCGTATACACCCCGGCGGTCATGCTCCTGGCCTTGCTGATAGCCGTTGCGCCCCCCTTGGCGCAGGGCGGCGGATGGGGTCTGTGGCTCTACCGCGCGCTCGTGTTTCTCGTCATCTCCTGTCCCTGCGCCCTGGTAGTGAGCGTGCCGCTGGCTTATTTCCGCGGCATAGGCGTGGCCTCGGCCCGGGGAATCCTCTTCAAGGGCGGAAGCTACCTCGACGCGGCGGCAAAGGTCACGCACGTGGTGTTCGACAAGACGGGTACGCTCACCACGGGGCGTTTTGCCGTGGAGAGCGTCCGCGCCCTGCCGCCGTTCAGCCCCGACGCGCTGCTCGCCACCCTTGCCGCCGTGGAACGCGGAAGCACGCACCCCATAGCACGCGCCGTGGCGGAACGGGCGAAGAGCCTCGACGTGCCGCAAGCCTCGGACATTGAGGAACTTCCCGGGCGAGGCCTGCGGGCCAACGTCGGGGGGCGCACGGTTCTGGCCGGAAACGCGCGGTTGCTCCGCGAAGCGGGCATCGGCGTGGACGCACCGGCCGACGACGAGGGCTGCACCGTGATTTACTGCGCCGCCGACGGCCGCTACGCCGGTTCGGTTGCGCTGGCCGACCAGCCCAAGGAGGGCGCGGCCGAGGCGGTGGAGCAATTGCGCCGCACGGGCGTGAAGAGCGTGGCCGTGCTTTCGGGCGACCGCCGGGCGGTTGTCGAACGCCTGGCCCGTGGGCTTGGCATCGATGCCTGGCACGCCGACCTCATGCCCGAAGGCAAGGTGGAGCGGTTCAAAGAGATTAAACAGGCGGCCCGGGGCAACGTGGCCTTTGTGGGCGACGGCGTGAACGACGCGCCGGTGCTTGCCCTGAGCGACGTGGGTTTCGCCATGGGCGGCGCAGGAGCCGACGCCGCGGTCGAAACCGCCGACGTGGTCATCCAACAGGACAACCCCCAACGCGTGGCCGACGCCATACGCATCGGGCGCAATACGCGCCGCATAGCCAAGGCCAACATCGTCCTCGCACTGGGCGTGAAGGCAATCGTAATGCTGGCCGGCGCACTGGGCATGGCAAGCCTGTGGGCAGCCGTGGTGGCCGACACGGGCGTGGCCCTGCTCTGCGTGGCCAACACCTATTTCATACGCAAACCCTGACACCCTACATGACAACCGACGACGAACTCTTCACCCTGCGCCACATCAAGCCTACCTCGGTGCGAGTGCTTGTGCTGAACGAACTCGAACGGGCCGACTGCGCCCTGTCGCTCACCGACCTCGAAGCCAGGCTCGGCACGGTGGACAAGTCGAGCATCTTCCGCACGCTCTCGCTCTTTCTCTCGCACCACATGGTGCACAGCATCGACGACGGCACGGGCATGATGAAGTACGCCCTCTGCGAGCCGTCGTGCAACTGCGGCGAGGGGGGACACGGCGGCACCGACGACTTTCACACGCACTTCCGCTGCGAGCGTTGCGGACGCACCTTCTGCCTGCGCGGACTGCCCGTGCCGTCCGTGCCGCTGCCCAAGGGCTTTTCGCTCCGCTCGGCCAACTACGTCATCGTGGGCCTCTGCGCCGAATGCTCGCACAAAGGGCTCTGACACTTCCCCGCGCCGGGCAAATCGGCACGGATACGGCACTTTTTGCCGCACACCGTACGGGTGACACACGTCGCTCGTACGGTTGACGCATGTGACACGTACGCATGACGTGTGTCACCCGTACGACGGACGAAACCTTTCCCCACAGTAAGGGCAACTTACCCCACACGAAAAACCGACTCTATGCAACAAATACAACCGCGCGTGAGGCAGCTCATCGCGTTTCTCCAACAAGGCATTTACGAAAAGGACACCGAGACAGCCCTGTCGCTCTTGGCGGCGGTGGCGGGCGAGAGCGTGCTGCTCCTGGGCCCGCCGGGCGTGGCCAAGTCGATGGTGGCCCGCCGGCTGAAACTGGCCTTCAAGGGCGCGCGCTCGTTTGAGTACCTCATGTCGCGCTTCTCCACGCCCGACGAAATATTCGGGCCCGTGAGCATCGCCCGGCTAAAAGAGGCCGACAAGTACGAACGGGCCACCGAGGGCTACCTGCCCACGGCCCACGTGGTGTTTCTCGACGAGATATGGAAGGCCGGCCCGGCCATACAGAACACGCTGCTCACCGTGATGAACGAACGCCTTTTCCGCAACGGCGAGCAGGAGGTCAAGTTGCCGCTCAGGCTGCTCGTGGCCGCGTCGAACGAGCTGCCGGCCAAGGGCGAGGGGCTCGAGGCTCTGTGGGATCGTTTCCTTGTGCGCATTGTTTGCCGCAACATCCGCGACGAACGGACGTTCCGCGCCATGCTCTGCGACGACGAGGCGGTCCAGCCCGCCGAGGAGTCGCCCCTGGCCCTCAGCCCCGAGGAGTACGCCGAATGGCAACGGGGGGCGCGCGCCGTAAGCCTCAGCCCCTCGCTGCTCGACGCCATAGCGAGGCTGCGGCTGCTGTTGCAAAAGGTGGAGATTGAGGGCAACGAACTGCCGCGCCGCATCTACGTGAGCGACCGCCGCTGGAAACACGTGGCAGCCCTGCTGCGCGCCTCAGCCTATATGCAGGACCGGGGCGAGGCCACCGTGGCCGACCTGCTGCCCATGTACCACTGCCTGTGGAACGAGCCAGACGAAGTGGCGAGCGTGCAGCGGCTCACGCTGCAGTCGCTGCTTCTGCCCTACGAGGAGCGGCTCACGCAGACCGCCCTGCGCATCAAGGGCGACCTCAGGGCGGTTCGCGCCGCCAGTGCCGCAGCCAGAACCGCCAACGAGGCAGCCGCATTCAAGCACTACGAGGCCGACGTGGACAACCTCTGCGCCGAAATAGAGCAGCTGCAACAGAGTTTGCAGCAAAACCTTTTCCTCAACGACGAGGACCGCCACGCGGTGGACGAGCAGATGCAAGGCCTCTACCGGCAGGTGGCCCTGGCGAGGGTGGACGTGCGCAAACTCCTCTACAATGAATAGCGCGGCTTTCTACCAAGGGCTGCTGGCGCAGTTTGCCGACAACGGGAAAACGCCCGAACTCGAAGAATGGCACCAGGCGGACCCGCTGACCCGTTGCCTGTGCGAAGCGATGCAGCTGCCGGGCATGCGCGCCCTTGTCACGGCCGACCGCGTGGCGGCAAGGGTATTCGCCGACACAATGAGCCTCTTCGTGGCGCAGTGCCTGCAAAAGGCGGAGTTCAACGCCCGGCGCGCACAGCACGAACAGGAACAATTGGCCGAAGCCTCGGCATGGAACCGCGAAGAGCGGCGCAGCCGTGCCGGCGAACTGGTGCGCACGCTCGCCGAAAAGTACGGCAAGGGGCGCATTGACGAGGATTTTTACCGCTCGCAGCTGGCTGGCGAAGACAAGTCGGCCGACGAGGCGTGGCAGGCCCTGCTCAGCGACTGGCAGGAGTGCATCGACGGCGAACAAGAACGCAAACAAGGCGAATACGTGGCGGCGCACCGTGAGCTGCAAGCCCGATTTTTGCAAAACAACGTAAGGAACGCCACCGAATACGCCCGTTCGCACAACGTGGGCACGGAGACGTTTCTTCAAGTGTGGAACTTGATGGGCGGGCGTTGGAACACCGTCAACTTTGAACGCCTCCGAAAAACGGCGGGCCTGCAACGGCAATACCCCGTGTTGCAGGAAATTCTGCGCAAGATGGGGCGCATGGCCGACACCCAAGGCACGCAGCGCATCGGGTACACCTCGGGGCGGAGCGAAAACATGGAACACGCCACGAGGAGCGACATAACCGGCGTGGGCCTGGGGCGCGACCTCTCCTCGCTGCTCCCCGCGGAGTGGGCGCAGTATGCCGACCAGGACATGGAAGACCTCTTCTTCCGCAAGTTCGTCACCGGGCGGCTGCAAACCTTTTCGTACCAAAGCAACCAGGCGAACGCCGCACGCAGTCTGCACACCAAAGCGGCCAGGCCAAAGGGACCCGTGGTGGTGTGCGTAGACCAGTCGGGCAGCATGGCGGGCGAGCCGCACCGCATAGCCCTCTCGCTGATGATGGGGCTGCTTGAAACGTGCCTTCGCGACAACCGCCGCTGCTACCTCGTGGCTTTCAGCACCGAGGCACGGCCCGTTGACGCCCGCAACGACCGCGCCGGCGTGCTTAACTTCTTCCGCACACAGGCCGACGGCGGAACGGACGCGCGCCCCATGCTCCGCACCGTCTTCAACCTGCTCCGCCACGACGGACAGTACGCCGGGGCCGACGTGCTGTGGGTGACGGACTTCCGCATCCCTCTTCCGCAAGAGCCGCAATACACCCTCGACATGGAACGCCTCAGCCAGGGCGGCACAAAATTCTACGGCTTGCAAATAGGCGTGGCCGAAAACCACTGGCTGCGACACTTCCACAAAACATACCGCATCGAAGACGTGAAAATGCTC
>CAVGTD010000068.1:0-10136 GCA_963632215.1 Clostridiales bacterium | reverse complement strand
AGCAACGTTGCCTTGCGGCTCTTTTTTGCCCCGAAATACTCCGATTAACATCTTTTACCCCCCTATACGACAAATTAAGACGATGTCCGTAATTTTGCGGCGCTATAGTGGCGAGCAAACATTACACAACACATAAAAACAATTACAAATGAAGAAGATTACCACCCTATGTGCCGTGGCGGCCATGGCTTTTTGCCAAATGCTCCCCGCCAGCGCACAGTCAGAAGTGCACCTCACGTTCTCGCGCGGAGGTTCTGACGCCAGCAGCGTCACCGTAAGCGTAAAAGATGCCGACGGCAACGCCATCGAAGGAGCTTCGGCCACACTCGAAAGCGTGCAGAAAGGCAGCGGACTCAACACATATACGGCATTGACTAACACAACTTTCAAGACCACAAATGCTTTAGCCTCCAATACCCACTTCCTCTGCGCAGACTATGGCAATAGCCAGAATGACTTTACGCAATACACATTCAAACTTTCCGGTCTTGACGACTATGCTTATCAGAATGGAACTTTGAGAATCGCTCAATTTGATAAGAATGGTTATTTCCAAGGAAACAATGTGACACGCCAATTTAAACTTCAGGTATGGAACACCGATGAGATTGGTGCTGATAATACAATCTATACACTCTCAAGTCGTATAAGTGGAATAGCAGACGGCACTGATAACACTGCTGACTTCGCTGTTACGAGCAACAGCGTAAACTTTACGGTGGGGGCTAACCAATACTTGGTAATACGATTGACCAAAACAGACGACAAAGGCACATTCCTTGCACTTCGCGAAATCACCCTCAAGCAGAAGACCTATACCGTCACTCCCACCACAACCGACAACTTGGGCAACGTGGCTACGTTCAGCGCAGGCTGCAACGTGAAGTTCGACGACAACACCACGGCTTACATCGCCACCGAGAACGGCGCCAATAGCGTGACGCTGAGCAAGCTCGACGGCAGCGTGTTGGAGGCTAATGCCGGTGCCATTCTCATCTCTACCGGCACGGTCATCACCGCCACCCCGACCTCTGCCGAAAGCACCGACAGCCGCACGAACCTGCTCGAAGGCAGCGGCGACGCCACCAAGGAACTCACCGCCGGCAGCTACTACATCCTCAACAAGAGCGGGAACAACGCGGTGTTCTCACCCCTCGGCTCTTCCAACACCACACTTGCCGCCAACAAGGCTGCACTTGCCACTAAGTCAAGCGGCAGCAACGCCCTCAACATCCGCTTCGACGGCACTACGGGCATCCACTCCGCCGCAAACAGCCTCAACGCCGCCAACGGCAGCCGCATCTACAACCTGCAAGGCCAGGCCGTGACGGGCAAACTCGCCAAGGGCGTTTACGTCAAGAACGGCAAGAAAATCATCGTAAAATAACGCACACAACCCACGACACTCATGAAAAAGACATATTCAGCCCCCACGGCGCAAGCCCTGCAGCTCCACCTCGAAAGCGCAATGCTCACGGGCAGCGACACAAAGAACGTTGAAAAGACGTCCACCGAAGTAGGCGCAGACGCATCGCTCTCGAACGACCGCGCATGGAACGCCTCCATCTGGGCCGGCTCTGACGAGGACTAACCCTCCTCCCCCAGCCCTGTACACAGAAAGCCGTACGTACCTCCCTTGAAACATCAGGAAGTACGTACGGCTTCTTTCGTGGGATTACCGTCTATGCCACAACCGCTGCCTTACGCCCGCAGCTGGCTTACAGACTAAGGCTGTTTGGGTTCATCAGGAAGTCAAGCAGGTTCATGGTGAGGATGCCGTCTTCGTTGTGCCACGACTTCACGTTGTCCTTCACGATGATTATCTTCTTGAACGCGTCGTTGATGCGTTGCAGGGATGCCATCTCTTGCTTGCGTTTCTCCTCGTCGGGCAAGGCAAGGGCAGATTGGATATAATACCTCTGATTGCCCTCGTTAACCACGAAATCTACCTCCAATTGCTTGCGCTGCCACTTGCCCTCACTGTCAACAAACCGCTGTTCCACCATGCCTACGTCGACCTTGCAACCGCGACGGCGCAGCTCGTTGTAGATGATGTTCTCCATGATGTGCGTTTCTTCCTGTTGGCGCAAGCCCAAAATGGCGTTGCGCAGACCGAGGTCGGAGAAATAGTATTTCGCCAAGCTGCCGATGTACTTCTTGCCTTTCACGTCGTACCGTTCGGCTTTCTCAATGATAAACGCGTCCTGCATATACCCAAGGTAGCGGTTGATTGTCGAGGAGTCGATGTTTACTTTCTTCACGCTCTTAAACATGTTCGAGAGTTTTGCCGGATTGGTCGGCGCGCCAATGCCCGAGGCTACAATTCTTACCAGTTCTTCCAGTTCCTCCTTGTTCTTCACGCGGTTGCGCTCTATCACGTCTATCAGGTAAACGCTCTCAAAGAGGTTGCTCAGGTAGTCGAGCTTCTTCTTCTCGGTTTCGAGCGAAAGCACGTGGGGCAGCCCTCCGTAGGTGTAGTAGTCCGCCCACGCCTCGGCCGGCGTTTGCCCCGTGCCGTCGCAGTACTCTGAAAGGGAGAGCGGATAGAGGCGTATCTCGTCGCCGCGCCCGCGAAATTCGGTGATGATGTCGCTCGAAAGGAATTTGGAGTTGCTCCCCGTCACGTAAACGTCTGCATTGTCAATGCGCAGTAGGCTGTTCAGCACTTCCTCAAACTGCTCGACAAGCTGCACCTCGTCGAGCAAGATGTAGTAGAGTTCATCGTCCGTCATGCGACTTTTGATGTACTTGTAGAGGGTGAGCGGCTCGCGCAGGTCTTTGCTCTCAATGTCATCAAGGGCTATCCTTATAATATGGTCAGGGTCGACACCCGTTTGTATCAGATGCGTCCAAAACAATTTGAAGAGCAAGTACGACTTGCCGCAACGCCTAATGCCCGTCACAATCTTTATCAGTCCGTTCTGTTTCCCGTCGATAAGTTGTTGCAGATAGTAATCTCTCTTTATTTGCATAATCGTTGTCTGCGCGGTTTTTTTGGCAATATTGCCACTTTTTCCGTGCAAAGATAGATGTTTAAGGCATTTCTGTGCGGAAAAAGTGGCAATATTGCCACTTTTTCCGCACAGAACGAAAATCGCAAGAGGTTCCGCGCCTCACCTTTCAACCACAGATAGCTACGACCTTATATCTCCGCAAAAGAACAAACGGTATAACAAAATCGGTACATTTGGTATAACGAAAATGGTACAAATGGTATAGTAAAATAGGTACATTTGGTATAATCGGATATATTAAGCCTTTCATTTTCAATGGATTTTTAGCGACTTGGCGCACTCAACAGCAAGGCAAATATAAGGCTATACAAATCCTGCATGGACGGCAAAATCGGCTCACCCGATAAGCCCTTTCAACGGACTATATGGTGTGAGCCGATTTCCTTTTTTACGCTACTCCGTGTTCCGGGCTTGCTCGCCTCGAAAGTTTGAGGGGGAGCAGTCGGTTTATTTCAGTTCGAACACGTGGCTTGTGCCTTCGTTAGGAGTGAGAATGTTGAGACCTACTTTCATCAGGAACTCGCCGCTGAACGACTTGCCGTTGAAGTCGAACTCGCTCTGCTTGCCGGGCATGAGGTTGATTTCCTCCACTTTGTACTGGCGATTAGGGTCAAGGCCTTGCAGCAGCACGTTGAGCGTGGGTTCTTTGTAGCGGGGATGAAGGTCGTAGGCGAAGACAACGGCCTGGCTCTTGTCCTTCGACACGTAGTTTACGGCGCAATGGTTCGTTTCGTAGGGCGAAACAAGGCGGTACTGGTCGCCGTCGAGGATTACGGGCTTCAGGCGGGTCCAGTTCTTCACCGCTCCCTGCACGTACTCGTAGTCGGGCGTGCCCTTGAGGGGTTTGAGGTCGATGTCGAAACCGAGGCGGCACATGCTGCTCACGTCGGTACGGAACTTCACGCTGGTGTTCTTGTTCCAGTTCGTCACGTGCGCGCCCATCGTCTTGGCCGGGAAGAACTTCGAGAGGCTCCACTGTATGTAGAGGCGTTCGTACGGGTCGGTATCGTCCGAGCACCAGAACTCGCAGAAATACTTCAACGCCTCGTAGTCCATACGTCCGCCGCCGCCCGAACAGAGCATGATGGGCAGGTTGGGATACTTCGCCTTGACGCGCTTCATCACGTTGTAGATGCCGCGCACATGGTCAATGTAGAAGTTGCCTTGGTTGGCCTTGTGGTAGGGCGAGTAGATGTTGGTGATGGGACTGTTGCAATCCCACTTGAAGTAGGCCACATCGGGGTTTTCCGTCATGATGCGGTCAATCACGCCGAACACGTGGTCCTGCACCTTGGGGTTGGAGATGTCCAGCACCAATTGGTTGCGGTAGTAGTACGTTTCGCGGTTGGGCTGCTGTATCACCCAGTCGGGGTGTTTCTCAAAGAGTTCGCTCTTGGGGTTCACCATTTCGGGTTCTACCCAGATGCCGAACTTCACGCCTGCCGCCTTGGCGTCGCGCACCATTCCGGGAATGCCTTCGGGCAGTTTTGAGTGCGTCACGTCCCAGTCGCCCAGTCCGGCTTTGTCGTTTTCGCGCGGATACTTGTTGGCGAACCATCCGTCGTCGAGCAGGAACATGTCCACGCCAAGGTCCTTAGCGTCCTTCATCAGGTCGGCGAGGCTCTTTTGGTCGAAGTCGAATCCGGTGTTCTCCCAGTTGTTGAGCAGCGTCATGCGGTCGCCCTGCCCGAGGTTCACCTGGTAGCGGCGCGCCCAGTCGTGCAGGTTGCGGCTGGCCTGGCTTGTGCCGGTGGTGCTGGTGGTAAAGATAAATTCGGGCGTGGTGAACGTTTCGCCGGCCTTCAGTTTGTAGTCGGAGGCGTAGGGGTTGATGGCGGGGATTATGCGCAGCCCGCCCACGTTGTCCACCTCGAAGGTGAAGCGGAAATTGCCCGTCCAGCCGATTGTGCCGAGCAACACGTTGCCCTCGTTCTCACGGGCTGGTTCGTTCAGTCCCAGTTCAAAGAACGGTTCGGTGTGCATAGCGGCACGCGTGCCGAGTTTAGTGTCAATCACCATCTTGCCAGCGGTGAGCTGCTTCGTTTCGGGCTGACCCTCGCGCGCCCAGTCGCTGTGGTAGGAGGTGAGGTAGTACTTCGGGGCGTTGAAGTAGAGCATCGTGCTGCTGTATCGCCACAGGGTGATGGGCTGCTTCTCCTTGTGTTCTATCTCCGTCCAGGCTTTGATGACGTTTTCTTTGGCGTAGGCGGCGTAATGCAGCTTTACGGTTACGGGATACTGTGCGTCTTGCAGGGTGATGACGGTCTCCGTGCCGCCGTCGATGGCTTTCGTCTCCGACGACTTGTAGTTGAAGTACGAGGTCATGTTGCCGTCGGCGTGGGTAATGGCGATGGCGGGTTCAAAGTAGTCTTCGTTGCCCGAACCTGCGCACACCTCGTGTCCGCGGGTAGACACTGCCCCGTCTGAGGCGGCGTAGGTGTTCCAGGTGATATTGTCGTAGTCGGCGGCGTTTTTGAGTTTGTCGCCGAAGTAGGTTTGGTAAAGGCGGCCCTTGGGCGACACCTTCATCACGAGGTCGGTTTTGTCGGTGCTTACGCGAATGGTCTGCGCATTGGCGTTAAAGGCTATCAGGCTGCCAAGAAGGAGCATCTTGGGGGCTTGACGGTTGATTTGGCTGATAATATTCATGGTTTCGTTGTGTTAGGTTCGTTGGGGTTAGAATTTGAGGCTTGCGCTGAACTCTACGGTGAACGGGCGCAGGTAGCTGCCGCTCATGTACTTGCCGGCATACTGGCTGGCGTTTTCCTTGCTGATGAGTTCCGAACCGCTGATAGTTCCTTTCGCGCCCTTTTGGTTGAGGAAGTTCACCACGCTTGCGCCGAGGCTCAGGCGTTTGTTGACGTTCCAGTTGATGCCGCCGAAGGTTTCCCAGTGGCCGTTGAAGTAGAGTGCCTCTTGCAGGTTGGCGTAGGTCTTGCCGAAGTAGCGGAAGCTGAGCCATACGTTGAGGTTGGGCGTGATGTTGTATTTCGGGTCAATCTCCACGAGTATTTGGGGTATCTCCTTTACAATCATGTTGTTGGCGTTGACCGACATTTGCTGGCCGTCGCTAAACGTCACGCTGGCGTTGTAGTTCTTGTAAACGGGCTTCTGGTAGGTAAACAGGGCGTGGAGCGAGAAGTTCTTGAAGGGCTTCACCTCGGCCGTGGTGGTCCACCCGATGGTCTGGATGTTGTAGATGAGCAATACGGTCTTTCCCTCGCTCGTTCCGGGCTTGGTCAGGTTTTGCTGGTCGATGTTGTTGGATTTGGCGATGTACGTCACCATCGACGAGAGGTCTATCCAGTTGTTCTTATAGTAGATGCCGCCGCGCACAAGGGGGATGGTCACGCGCTTGTACTGCTCGGCTGTGGGACCTGTGCCGGCATAGTCGCTGATGCGCGGGTAGCGCGTGGCGATTGTTCCGTCGGCCATGATGCCGAAGCCCTTTGCCACGTCGTAGGTGATTTGCGCCGTAGCGGCGTAGTTGAGTTTGTTCTTCGTCACGTTGGCGGGGTGGATGCTGTGGGCGGTTGCCACAATCTCGCCGGCGTCGTTATAAGAATAGGTATTGAAGTCGCCGATGTGGAAGCCCTGGAAGCGCGAGGCCGAAATCTGGTCGGCCGACATACGGTAGTATTCCAGACGCGCGCCGTAGTAGAGGTTGAGCTTGTCGTTCACCTTCCAGTTGTCTGTCAGGTAGAGGGCGAGTTTGTTCTCGCTTCCCTTGGTGTATTCGGGGCTGAGTTCGTTATACCCGTAGGTCTGCGTGCGCTTGGGCGTAAGGGTCGGGTCGGTGGGGTCGGCTGCGGTGGTGTAGAGCACTTGGGGATAGGCCTGCACGGTACCCATCCACTGCATCGACGAAGAGTGGTAGTTGAGGTAGTAGTACCATTCGTTCAGACCGAGACGTACGTTGTGGCTGCCGAAAGCCTTGTTGAGTTCGGTGGTGAGCATGCCGCTCGTCACCTTGCCGAAGTGGAGCCACGTGCGGCGGCCTTCCACGAGCCCTTCATACGGGTCGCCGTTCTCGAGGGTGTAACCGTCGGCGGCTGTCACTTCACTGATGGTGCTGCCGCCAAAGTCCACGTAGTTGGCCACGGGGACGTACATGAGTTTGGCGTCGAGTTTCCAGTTAAGTCCGTTGTCGAAGTTGTAGTTCGAGAGCAACGCCACCTCGTGCGAGCGGTTCTCGCTGCCTTTGTTGAAGTTCCACGTCTTCTTCTCGCCGGTCATAATGTCGGTGTAGGTGAATGCGCCGTTAGAGGGCACGTACGAGTCGGTGCCGGGGGTGAAGCCGTTGACTTTCTTTATTGAGCCGTCGCCCACGTACTGGAAGGGGGCGGCGTTGGCGAAGTTGCCGGGGTTCTTGCTGTTGGCGTGCTTATATTGCAACGACACGTAGCCCTTGCCTTGCCCGAGCAGACGGGTCAGGCCCACGTGGTAGATTTGCGTGCGGTCGGCGTAGTCGGTGAATTGCAGCTTAAAGCTTCCGGGGTCGAAGTTCTGGTAGGTGCCGGCGTTGTAGAGCCAGTTCTTGCCTATGCCGCCGCTGAAGCTGAGGTCTACGTTTTGCATGCCGAAGTGGTTCACGCGGTAGTTTAGCTTGGCGTGGAAGTCTTTCTGCCCCAAGTCGCTAAATGCGGTCACGGCGTAGGCTATGTTGCCGGTGGTGATAGCCGATTCTGAGGGGGAGAGCAGTCCGGTTGAGCCGAGGCTTGCGTCGTTGCGCCAGTGGGCGGAGAGTTTATGAACGGAGGTGGAGTATACGGCGGGCAGCCCGTTCTCGTATACGTTTACGTCCTCGCTGGGGAGGCCAATCTGAATTTCGCGCGGTTTGTTGGCGTCGGCGGCGTTGAGCATCACGTTGCGTTCTTCGCCTTTTCCGTTTTCCGTGGCGTTGCTTTGCGCCTGTGCGGTGAGTGCCGAACCAACCAGCACGCACGAGGTAAGCGCTTTCAAGGTTATCGATTTCATAAGGTGAAATGTGTGGAGTTTTACATGGTTTCGTGGGACTGTCGCACTCGCTCGTGCGTTATATGCGGTTTGCATTTCCGCCAGCTCGTTGCCAATAGCGGTTTGCAAAACGGCGTGTTAAATCTCACGACCGCAAAATTAGCCCGGCACGTCTCGCATTGCAACAGGCTGTAAATGGAAAGTAGGTTTTTTGAAACGGTATTTGCTTACAAACCTTTCTGTATCAGGCGGTTTGCAAGCCGCCTTGGAAACGTCAAAGTAGACATTGTATATGTCGGCGGATATGCGTAAGTTTGCCTACGAAACTCTAACAACAACTTTTCTCATGCCTTTTAAGCGCATTCTGCTCGTTTTTGTGTGCCTCTGTTTGGCGGCCGCTTCCGTGCGGGCCAACGAGGCGGACCTCGAAACGCTCGATTCGTACGTGGCGCGCCGTGCCGAATTTATGGCGGCCAAGCAAAAGCGCATCGACAACCTTAAACAGAAGGTGCACAGCGCAACAACCAACGACGACGTGCTGCGCCTCTACGACGACATCTTTCAGGAGTACTACACCTTCCGCTTCGACTCGGCCATGGCCTACGTCAACCGGGGACTGGAACTGGCCCGGCGCACGGGGCACGCCACCTTTACCGACAATTTTCTCATCCACCGCGGCTTGCTCCTGGCCACGAGCGGCTATTACAGTCAGGCGGGCGAAACGCTCCGCAGTATCGACGTATCGAAGCTCCACCCCTCGCTCCTTTTCAGCTACTACTATAGTATGGCGTGGTTCTACAACTACTGGTGCGCCTATTGCGGCGACAGCGAGTTCGCGCCCGAAATGGGGAAACTGCGCTTGCAGTATATCCGCGAGGCTCTGAAACACACGCCCCGTGGGGGAGCCATGCACAACTACCTTACGGGCGAAATGCTCTACTACCAGGGCGACAACAAGGGGAGCATGGAGAGCTACCGCCGAACGCTCCGGCAAGTGCCGGTGAGCGACCGCCTCTACGCCTCCTCGGCCTACGCCCTGGCGCGCGGCTACAAGTTGCTCGGGCAAATGGAACAGTACGAGCACTACATTGTGCAGGCGGGCATCTCAGACCAGGTTTGCCCGCTCAAGGAGAACCTTGCCCTGCAGGAGTTCTCGCTCTATCTCTACGAGAAGGACGAAAGCCAGTCGGGGCGCGCCGTCAAGTACATTTATTGCAGCATGGAGGACGCGCAGTTCTACAACAACCGCCTCCGTATGCTCGAAATATCGCGCATACTGCCGCGCATCGTGGCGGCCTACCAAACGCAGATCAACAAGCGCACCACGGTGAGCTACTACGCTCTGGGGGGCGTAAGCCTGCTCACGCTCGTGCTGATGGGCATGACGTTCTTCGTGTACAAACAGAACAAAAAGCTCAACCGCCGCCGCGTGAAGCTGCGCGCGCAAAACAAGCTGCTCGAACAGCTCAACCGCCAGCTAACCACCACCAACCAGCACCGCGAAACGTACCTGCGCCTGTTCCTCGACATCAGCGCGCTCTACATCAGCAAACTTGACGGACTGCGCAAAACGGTGTCGCGAAGCATCAAGGCGGGGCAGACCAACGAACTGCTCCACAAGCTGAGCCGCGTGCGCGTGGTCGAGGAGGAGGCCAGCACGTTCTACAACCGTTTCGACCGCGCCTTTCTGCTGCTCTATCCCGATTTTGTGGACAACCTCAACCGCCTGCTCCGCGACGACGAGCAGGTGCATCCGCCCACGCCCCACTCGCTCACGGCCGAACTGCGCATCTTCGCCCTCATGCGCCTCGGCGTAACGGCCAGTGCGGAGATTGCCACGCTTCTCTTTTACAGCACGCAAACCATCTACAACTATAAGTCGGCCATGAAGGCTAAGGCTAAGTCGCGCGACACGTTCGAGGACGACGTGAACAAGCTCTGCCACATCCTCCCCTCGGGGGCGGCGGAACAAGGGGGCGGTGCAGTGAGCGAATAGGCTGAAAGCCTTTAAGTCCCAGGGCAGTGCCACGGAGCGATAGCGAAGTGGCACTGCCCTGGGTAGGGTGTTCAAAATGCGCAAAAAAGTCCATTGAAATATCATGCGCAAATTGTCCGCAAACCGCGGCCTGCAAGGCCAGCTCTCGATAGCCCAGGGCAGAGTGGCGG
>CAVGTD010000067.1:0-10443 GCA_963632215.1 Clostridiales bacterium | reverse complement strand
GGCAGCTCTCTTGATACCGGGCAACGCCCGGGTTCTCGGGCTAATCAGCGGAATTTGAGCAATGTGGCTTTGCGGGGCGTTGCCCCTTTATAAGGTAGTTGCCCCGTCAGGGCGCAAACGAATGTGTCCGGACGAGTACCCAGGGTGACGGCACTTTGTGCCTCTGCCCTGGGCTAGGAGCAGCTGCCCCGTCGGGGCGCGGTCTAGGGACATTGTTGTGGCAATTTTGCACCACAAATATCCGCGTTTTGAACACCTTACCTTACAGGCCGCGGTTTGCGGACATTTTCATTGCAATTTTGCAACAATAACATACGCATTTTGAACACCCTATCTGCCGGGGCAGGGCGTTAAGCTGTTTTGAACTCCTGTCCGAAAACGAAGCCCCAAACCGCTTTTTTAACGGGCCATTCAAGAAAAAGCACCGACAAATCCCTAAATTTGTCCGCAGCTAACACATACAAGGTAAAGCGCGCGTTGCCCGGTGAAGCGGCACGCGCGCTTTTCGCCTTAAATATACCACGTAAAACACACGTTATTTCAATGAAAACAAACCTGCGCCGTGCCTTATTGGCCACGGGACTATTGCCGCTCCTCATGGCAGGGCAAACCGTAGACCGCACCAAGTATCCCGACTATTCAAGCGTGCTCAACCCCGACCCGTCGCTGCTCCATCCGCGCCGCGTCATGGGGGCTAAGGCCGTGGAGACCCGTCCCGACCACGTGAACAACGCCGAGACGAAATACTTCCCGCCCATTCTCCTGCAGCAGGGCGGTTCGTGCGGTTCGGCTTCGCGCATCTGCTACATGTTCTCGCACGAACTCAACTCCTACCGCGACCTCGACGGCAAGGACGCCAACAACTATTACCCCTCCCACTTTGTTTGGCTGCTCACCAACGGCAACTCGGGCAAGGACGACTTTGTGCAGTTCGTCGGTGTGCCGTCGGCTGCCACCTACGGCGGACAGGCCTACTCCAAGCTCTTCGGCTACCAGGAGGAGACGCAAAACGACTTCGGCTGGATGACGGGCTACGACAAGTGGTACTCGGCCATGTTCAACCGTATGCTGAAACCCTCGCATTTCAGTGCCAGCGTAGGCACGGAAGAGGGGCGCGAGGCCGTGAAAAACTGGCTTTGGAACCACAACGGCGACACCGATTTCCACTCGGGCGGCGTTGTCGGTATCGGTGTGGCGAGCGGCGGCGTGTGGAAGGACATTCCCAGCACCGACATGAACAAGGCGATTGGCGTGGCCGGCAAGAGCTACGTCTACAAGTGGGGCACGAGCGTGGACCACGCGCTCACCATTGTGGGCTACGACGACCGCATTGAGTTCGACCTCAACGGCAACGGCGTTTACGGCGAAGAGAGTGCCGACGAGAAGGGCGCGTGGATCATTGCCAACTCGTGGGGCGACGACTGGGAGAACGAGGGCTTCATCTACTGCCCCTACGCCTACGCCGGCGCGTCGTTCAACAGCAGCGGCGCGTTCTCGCAAAACTGGTGGAGTCCCGAGGTGTACAAGGTGCGGAAAAACTACCGCCCGCTGCGCACCATCAAGGTCAACATGGACTATTCGCGCCGTTCGGAGATTTACCTCATGGCCGGCGTGTCGAAGGACCTCAACGCCACCGAGCCCGAATACACGCAGGCCTTCGACCACTTCAAATACGCCGGCGACGGCAACTACGGCAACACGGAGCCAGCCCCCGAAGTGCCTATGCTCGGGCGTTGGGCCGACGGCAAGCTGCACGACGAGCCGATGGAGTTCGGCTACGACCTGACCGACCTCAGCTCAAACCTCGACCAGAACGAGCCGCTGAAATACTTCTTCATCATTGAGACGAAGAAGACGGCCGTAGGCGAGGGCCACATCTACAACGCCTCCATCCTCGACTATGCGCAGGACAGCGAGGGACTGGAAATCCCCTTCTTCACGGGCAGCGAGAGCGTTAAGGTAGAGAACGCCGGCAACCGCACGGTGCTGAGCGTCGTTGTGCCGGGCCGCGGCGTGAAGGCTCCGCAAAACGTGGCCATCTCCGACGGCGTGCTTTCGTGGTGCGCCCCGCAGAAGTCGGCCTATTCGCTCACGGCCTACAAGGTTTACAGCGGCAGCGAACTCGTGGCCACCCTGCCCGCAACCGCTTTGCAATACACCCTGCCCGAGGGCGCGGAGGGTTCGTACGGCGTGCGCGCCGTGTACGGCGAGCGCGAGTCGGAACAGGCTTCGGCCACCGTACCCACGGAGTTGAGCCTGGTCAACACGGCCTTCAACTTCACCGGGGCGGGCTTCACCATCCCCGACGTGTTTACTTCGAAGTACCCGCAGGCAACCATTGAGTTCTGGATACGTCCGCACTCCCTGGCCGACTGGAACCAGAGCGCAGGCCCGGGCTGGGGCTCGTTCATGATGCACGCCAACGCCAACGGCACGTTTACCGCGGGGTGGAACACCACGTCGAACGACCGCCTCAACGTGAGCGGCGCGCTCAGCACTTCCGCCTTCAAGCACGTGGCTTTGGTGGTGGACAACAACCAGATGATTTGCTACGTCAACGGACAGCGCAAGGCCACCATCACCTCCTCGAACTACAGCGGTCTGGGCGGCTTCGGCGACCTCGTGTTCAACGGCGGCACCGACGCTTCCGAAAACCAGAATGCCATCTACGACGAGATACGCATCTGGAAGAAGGCCCTCACCTCCTCCGAAATATCGAACAACTACAAGCGTCAGTTCGCCGACGGCCTGTTGCCGGCCGACCTCATTGCCTACTACAAGGGCGACCTCATCACCGTCGGCGGCGAGGCTAAGATGCGCGACCACAGTGCCGGGCAGCACCACGCCTCGTTCATAGGCGACAACCACGAGGTTGAGACCAAGACCGTGCCAAGCGCGTACTACGACTACTCCACGAGCAAGGTGGCCATCGAGCAGCCCGCCGAGACGGTATACGTAGGGCAGCCCGTCACGCTCACCGCCACGGGCTCTTACAACATCCAGAAACTGCAATGGACCATTGCCGACGCGGGCATGGAGAACGTGACGGCCGCAAGTCCCGTGGTGACGTTCAACCACGCCGGCGACCAAACGGTCAAGGTAGTCGCCACCAACATCAAGAACGTGACCACCGAGGCCGAAACCACCATCCGCGTGGTGGAGGCGGAAGCCCCCACGGCCGACTTCTCCCTGAGCAAGGCCACCGTGGCCGTGGGCGAGCGCGTCACGCTCATCCCCTCGACGCTCAACGATGCCTATTCCTACAGCTGGACCACCAAGGGCGGCTCCGTGGAACAGTCGTCGCAGCCCTACGTGACGCTCTCCTACGGCGAAAGCGGCAGCTACACCGTGACGCTCACCGTGACCGACGCGCAAGGCCGCAAGGCTTCCGCCACGCAGACCGTTAGCGTGGGCGCAGTAGCCCCCAAGGCCGCCTTCGACGTAAGCCCCTCCGTAGTGATGAAGGGCGAGGAGGTGCGCCTCACCGACCAGTCCCTCTACGGCCCGGAGCAGTGCGTATGGACGCTCGTCAGCCAGCAAAACGCCATGCAGGGCGAGGGCAAGAGCCTGCTCTTCAAGCCCACCGAACCGGGTATCTACAACGTGACGCTCACGGCCAAGAACGCAGCCGGCAAGGGCGAGACCACGCTCGACAATGCCCTCATCGTATGCAACGCCGACAGCAAGACGGGCCTGAGCTTCTCGCCCTCGGCCACGGCGCAGGTGAAACTGTCGAAGTTCCCGCTTAGCTCAGGGGCGCAAAACTTCTCCATCGACTGGTGGATGCGCCCGGGCTCGTTGTCGAGTCCCTGCCTGGGCATCGGCGACAACCGCGGCACGTTCCAGCTCGTCACCTACGCCAACGGGCAGATGCGCCTCTACATCAGCGGCAAGTACGCCGGCTCTGTCGAGGGTTACGTCAAGCCCAACGAGTGGCACCACTACGCCGTGACCTTCTACATGGGCTACGTTTGCTTCTACCGCGACGGCGAACTGATTAGCCGCGGCAGCACCACGCAGACCTCCCTGCCCACCTACGACAAGTTCAGCCTCGGCAGCGACGACGCCCCCATGACGGGCATCGTGGACGAGTTCCGCGTGTGGACCTCCTGCTTCAGCGAAAACAACCTCTCGTCGCTTCGCTCTTACATCACCGCCCCGATGACCAGCGCGCAGATAACGTCGGCCGTAAGTTCAAAGGGTCTGCAGGTTTACTACCAGTTCGACCAGAATAGCGGCGACGTGGTTGACGCCACCAGCCACAAAAACACGGGCGTGCGCTCGGGCTTTGGCCCCGACGGCGACGCGTGGAGCGACTCGCGAGGCGTGTTCGCGCTCAACTTCAACAGCTCCGCCACCGACGTGAGCAGCCAGTACCTCACCAACTACCAGGCTCCGTTCGAAAACACGGGCAAGGCCTTCAGCACAGCCACCGCCAACCGCTTCATGGAACTGTCGGGCTGGACGCTGAAGAACGTCAACACCACGAAGTACAACACCGGCGCGCACGTGGACATCCAGAAGGAGAGCTACCTGACCATCACCACCGGGTGGGACGGCTTCGAGAGCAGCCTCGACGACCACATGGCCTTCCAGACCGTGACGCTGCCGGCCGGCGCGTACGTGTTCTCCGCCAACTACGGCAAT
Organism: Clostridiales bacterium; assembly: GCA_963632215.1. Classification (GTDB taxonomy): domain Bacteria; phylum Bacteroidota; class Bacteroidia; order Bacteroidales; family Bacteroidaceae; genus Alloprevotella. The sequence goes on along the minus strand of CAVGTD010000067.1, from coordinate 5,796 downwards.
TACGAGGGCGAGGCCAGCGGCAACTACCTCGTGGTGGCCGAGGGCGACGAACTGCCCCTGACGGCTGATCTCAACACCGCCGCCCTCGCCTACAAGGCCATGGACAGCAAGAGCACGAGCACGGAGAACAAGGTGTTCTTCGCCCTCACCGAACCCGCCACGGTGAGCCTGGGCATCCTGTCGAACATGGCCGGCCAGCAGTGCATGTCGCTCCGCAGCTTCGCCCTGACCGCCATGCCCCTCACCAAAATTGAGGGTCTGGCCGACGGCATCGGCCAGGCCGTCACGCCGCAGGACCTTAACAACGGCCTCGGCAACGGCAGCATATACGACCTCAGCGGCCGCCGCATACAAATCCCCGGCAAGGGCGTGTACATCATAGGCGGCAAAAAGGTGGTTCGCTAACCGCCCCCACGCACAGCCAACCGAAACGAGCCGGCTTGCAGCCTCTCCCCTCGGGGAGTCCGCGCTGCAAGCCGGCTCTGTCTGTATGCCGCGCGCCCCTCGTGGTAGCTGCTATATCCGTCCCGGGAAAAGTACGTCCGCCGACGCACTCGAGTGCGCCCACGGGCGTACTCGAGTTTTCCCGCGGACGTACTCGAGTTTGTCCCCGAACGTACTCGAGTGCGCCCGTGGGCGGACTCGAGTTTCAAGGCGGCGCACTCGAGTTTTAAGGCGGAAAACTCCGCTCCGCCCCTTGCGAACGGGCAAAAAACGTCGCAGTACTTTTCGCAAATGCCTTTCTGCGGAAAATACTGCGAACTTTGTGAAGAGGGAAACGTTCCCCCCCTGCTTATTTCGGGCAGTCCCCGCTCAATTGAGCGGGGACTTGTTCCTTAGGGGGATGTGACTTGTCAGGGCAAGGTGAAACGGAGATATAGGTCCCAATTGTATTTGATGGTGTACTTTTTGCTGTAGTCAAAGTAAACGCCATGGTAAACGCATACGCTGTTGTTGCCTTTTTGGGCTTCATGCCGCACCCCCTTTCCCCCGTTTGCGTCAGGGTCGCTCCCGAAGTAACTGCTGTAAATGTAGTACTTTCCGGATGAAGGATAATAGACGTAGTCAATCGTCCCCGTTTTCCCGTCATAGTATTGTGCCTCGCTGTCGTAAGCAAGTCCGGGACCGCTCACTTTTGCTGTTGCCTTGACTTTTCCCCAAACGGGTTCGGTTGTTCCGCCCGTGCCCCCTGAGTCTCCGCCAGTTGTTCCACCTGAACTGCCGCCCGTGCCGGCAAGTTGCTTCACGGTGAAGTACAGAACAGTGCCGTCGTCCTTCCAGAATTTGTACGTGTACTCGGTGTCGGTACTTGAGGTTTTTGACGGAACGGTTGCTTTGCACAGCCAGTCTTGCCCCCCGGCGTAGCGCGTGGTGGAGAGCGACTCCCATGTGACGGCATGTGTGGAGGGACGCGTCAGCATAAGGTCTCGCTGGTCTTTGTTGTAAATGATGAACGACAGTGTGCCGCCCTGTGCGGACACGGTGCTGGTTACAGGCACAATGTCCATGCTTTTGCCGCTCGACTGGGCGTTGAGCTGCTCAACCATAAAGGGGATACTCTTCCCGTTCGCCTTTAACTCCAATGTGGCTGTTTTTGAACGGGCGACAGGGTTTTGGGAAATATTCAGGGCGATGTAGGCTTTGGCTTCGTCGTTTTGGACATCGTGGCTAGCAATCATACCGTCTACGTCGGACGTGACGCTGGCCGTGACGTCGAATATCCCGGCATTGTTCTCGTGCCACAAAAGGTTCTTCTGAAGAACCGTTTCCATCAGGCCGCCTGACGCGCCGCACGAGAAAGCAAGGCTCGAAGAGGCGGTCATCACCGTGAGGTCGCTCTCGCTGATAGTCAGCAGGGGGAAGGGTGTACTCTCCCTCGAAAGCGACACGGTTTTTGCGTTGTCCAGAAATTTTTCCGACACGTTTTTGAAAGTCAGGGAAGACCCTACGGAGGAAACCTTGGCATCCTGTAAGTTGATTGTGCCGTCGGAGAACGTCAAGGAGAGGTGCTTGGAGGATTGGTCGTAAGCGAAAGTGAAATCTTTCAGCGTGGCGTTGGAACTGTTGGCGTGCTCGCAGTACTGCCCAGTTCCGTCGTTTCGGAATACAAAGACGGTTCGTGAGTCGTTTGTGGTCCAGGTTCCGACAACCTGTGACTTAGCTTGCTGACTTGGGCTTTCAACATTGTCGTCCTTGCTGCAACCGACGGTAAAGACGAGCAGGCCCAACAAAAAGGTCACGATGTGGGCTTTGAATAAAGTTTTCATGACAAAGGTGTTTTTTAGGTTGGTAATTTAGGTGGAGGGCTGATCCGCTCTCTATGCGGGGCTGCCTTGATATAAAGGCTCTGCATCTCTACGTGTTGTCATATAGACAACGCCATCAATTGGCAGCCGCTGCTGCCCGTTATTATATCCTCGCTGCTAAGGTAAGGATTTTTTCGATATTTGTCATGAATGGACTGGCCGAAAGCCTATTTTGTGCAAGAACGGCTGTCACCGCGCGCTTTTGGAATGGAGCGTGACGAGCGGCACGAGGATTTCCTCCATGGAGATGCCGCCGTGCTGGAAGGTGTCGCGGTAGTACTGCACGTAGTAGTTGTAGTTGTTGGGGTAGGCCAGGAAGTGGTTGCACGAGGCGAAGATGTAGCTCGTGCTGAGGTTGGGCGAGGGGAGCATGAACTGCTCCGGGCGCGTGACGGCGAACACCTCCTTGGCGTTGTACGAGAGGTTGCGGCCTAGCTTGTAGCGCAGGTTGGTGTTGACGTTGCGGTCGCCCACCACCTTGGCGGGCTTGGTGGTGCGGATGCTGCCGTGGTCGGTGGTGAGGATGACGGTGCGCTGCGTTTCGGAGAGCTTTTGCAGGAGCTCCTTGATGCTCGTGTTCTGAAACCACGACTGCGTGATGCTGCGGTAGGCGGCTTCGTTGTTTGCCAGTTCGCGTATCATTTGGCTCTCGGTGCGGGCGTGGCTCAGGATGTCGATGAAGTTGATTACGATGACGTTGAGCGGATGGGCAAGAGCCTGGGGCAGCTGCTGGATGAACTGGTTGATGTCGTCGGAGTTGTTGAGCTTGTTGTAGGCGAACGTCTCCTTGCGGCGGAAGCGCTGCATTTGGCGGCGTATGAGTTCGGCCTCGTTGCGGTTTTTGCTCTGTGGGTCGGCCTCCTCAATCCAGAGGTCGGGATACTGCTGCTTGATTTGCAGGGGCATCAGTCCGCTGAAGATGGCGTTGCGCGCGTACTGCGTGGCGGTGGGTATGATGGCGTAGTAGAGGCTGTCGTCGATGTGGAACAGCTCGTTGAGCATGGGGGCCACGCAGCGCCACTGGTCGTAGCGGAAGTTGTCGAAGAGGATGAGCGTGACGCTCTCGCCGTTGTTGAGGTGGGGAAAAATGGCGCGCCGGAAGAGGTCGGGGCTGAGGATAGGGCGGTCGTCGGGGCTGGTGAGCCACTGGGGGTAGTTCTTTTGGAAGAACTTGCTGAACGCCTTGTTGGCCTCCTCCTTTTGCTCGGAAAGGAGCTGGTTCATGGGCGAAACGGTCTCGCCCAGCTGCAGTTCCCACTGCGTGAGGCTTTTGTAGAGGCCGATCCACTCGTCGGGGGTTGACGTAGCGGCTATGCGCGAGTCAATCTCCATGTAGCTTTGGCGGTAGGCCGTCTGCGTGACCTGCTGGGTGATTTGCTGCTGGTGGATGTTCTTCTTGAGCGTGAGGAGTATCTGCGTGGGGTTGACGGGCTTTATCAGGTAGTCGGCAATCTGCGAGCCGATGGCCTGGTCCATGATGTCCTCTTCCTCGTTTTTCGTCACCATCACTACGGGCAGGTCGGGCCGTATGGCTTTGAGCTGCGCAAGGGTGTCGAGCCCGGTGAGGCCGGGCATGTTTTCGTCGAGCAGGATGAGGTCGAAGTTTTGCCCGCGCGTCAGTTCAACGGCATCGGGGCCGTTGGACGCGGTGGTCACTTCGTAGCCTTTTTTCTGCAAGTAGAGGATGTGCGGACGGAGGAGGTCGATCTCGTCGTCCACCCACAGGAGGTGTGCGCTCATATATATTATATATAGTGTAGGATAAACAAAAGGATAACACGCAAAAGTAATGCTTTCGGCATTGTCGCTTTTGCGTGTTACCCTTTTTTAGTAGACTTTTTGCCTTGTTGCGGCACGTGACTCGCCTTAACTTAGTCGAGCTTGTAGCCCCAGAGGTCGAGAATGGGCTGCCAGTTGTCCTCGACGAGCTTGCGCGTCTCGGCGGAGTACTGGTACTTGTTCTTCTTGTAGCCCTTCTTGGCTCCGACATACTGCTCGATGGCGGTGCGGGCGTTGTCCCAGCCGGGCAGGGAGAGCGTTTTGTAGATTTTCTCGGTCATGCCCAGGGCATCGGCCTCGAAGTCCTCGAACTTCACCTCGATGAGGTTGCCCTCGGGGATGAGGTGCTTGTCGGCCTGGTACTGGTCGTGCAGGCGGCGGTAGTTTTCGAGGATGTCGCGCTCAATCTCCTTGTCGCTGTACTCTTGGAGCTTGAGCGGCTGTATGGTGTTGGTGAAGAACGAACGCGTGCTTTCGAACACGGTGTAGGGGTTGCGCATGAGGTAGATGAACTTGGCGTTGGGGAACATCTTGACGAGTTCCTTGACGCGGCCCGTGTGGGGCGGGTTCTTCGAGAGAAACTGCTCGCCGCCCGTGTTCCAGAGCGATATCTTGATGAGCTTGCGGAACGCCTCTTCCCACGCGTTGAGTTCGCCGGGGGTGATGTCCTGGAAAAGGAGGTACTTGGTGGCGTACTCGCGGAAGTACTTGGGGTAGAACCAGAAGTTGTAGAACGTGTAGGGGCACATGTTCGAGATGGCGAACTCCTCTTCCTGCGGCAGGTCGACGGCCAGCTCCATGTTGTCGGTGGGGCGCTTGTCGGGCATGAGCCACGACATGTTCTTCTTGAAGAAGGGCTGGCCGAACATCATGAGGTGGGGGAAGACGGTCTGGTAGGTGGTGCAGTAGCCGAAACGCTTGTCGCACGAAAGCACGTTGTGGACGAACGTGGTGCCCGAACGCCAATGGCCGAGGATGAACACGGGGTCGTTCTTGAGCGGCTCGTTCTTGAGACGCTTGCGGTAGCGGCGTTCCTGAATGGGGGCAAGCACGGAGAGGAGGCGGCAAATGGCCTTGGTCAGGCGGAACTTGCCGCGCCAGGCCTTGTCTACCTCGCGCCCGGCGGTGAGTTCCTTAAAGGTTTTCCAGTCGGCGCCGACAAGCGTGTTTATGGGGAGTTTGTTGAATTCGATAAGACCCATCTTGATTTGGTTTTGGTGAGTTGGTTGTGGTGTAAAAAAGAAAATCCTAACACCCAGGCGAAACGCGCGTGCAGGCAGTTAGGATTTGTACTTGTGAAAGCTGTGAAACGCTCTGCGTGCGCCTGATAGGACTCGAACCTACACGTCGCAAAACACCAGATCCTAAGTCTGGCGCGTCTACCAATTTCGCCACAGGCGCAAGTTGCATTTGCAGGGACAAAGTTAATGCGTTTTTCCTTTGTGGCAAAGCACGTCATTGATTTTCAGCCTTTCAGCCGTTGCGGGGCGTGACAAAAAGAGGCACGGAAACGCGCTTGCCCGCTTGGGGGGCTGCCGTTTCCGTGCCTTTGAGTTTGCCTTGGGCGAGGGGTAGGTGTTCAAAATGCGCAAAAAAGTTCATTGAAATATCATGCGCAAATTGTCCGCAAACCGCGGCCTGCAAGGCCAGCTCTCGATAGCCCAGGGCAGAGTGGCGGCGCGAAGCGGCGACACGTCACCCTGGGTTTCCC
>CAVGTD010000066.1:0-11116 GCA_963632215.1 Clostridiales bacterium | reverse complement strand
GAGGCGGGCAGACTATATGTTTGCCCGCCTTTTTCTTTTGAAACCTCCAATTAGTTCTGTACAATATACCTCATAAACCATACAACCTGCAATGAAAAAGCAAACCCTCCTTCTTGCCCCCCTGCTCGCCCCGATGCTGGCGCAGGCTCAGGGCCGCTACAACATAGTGTACATCATGACCGACGACCACACGGCGCAAATGATGAGCTGCTACGACAACCGCTTCGTGGAAACGCCCAACCTCGACCGCGTGGCCAACGACGGCGTGCGCTTCGTCAACTCCTACGTGGCCAACTCGCTCTCGGGGCCCAGCCGAGCCTGCATGCTCACGGGCAAGCACTCGCACAAGAACGGATTTACCAACAACGAACACGGCATTTTCGACGGCTCGCAGCAAACCATGCCGAAACTCATGCAAAAGGCGGGCTACCAGACCGCGCTCATCGGCAAGTGGCACCTCGTCAGCACGCCCACGGGCTTCGACTACTACAACATACTGCCGGCGCAGGGCAACTACTACAACCCGGAGTTCATCAACATGGACGGCTCGGAGACCACCGAAAAGGGCTACGTGACAAACGTCATCACCGACAAGGCCATTGACTGGATGGAGCACAAGCGCGACAAGAGCAAGCCGTTCATCCTCTTCGTCCACCACAAGGCGTGCCACCGCGACTGGCTGCCTGAGATTAAGTACCTCCGCCTCTACGAGGACAGCACGTTCGCCCTGCCCGCCACCTTCTACGACGACTACGCCGGCCGCCCGGCAGCCGCCGCGCAGGAGATGGAGATTGGCAACAACGACCACATGGACATCGTCTACGACACGAAGATGTACCGCCCGGGCATCACCACGCGCCTCTCGGGGGCTTACCTCAACATGGTGGGCCGCCTCGACTCGAAGGACCGCGCGGAGTACGACTACTTCTACGACTCGCTGGCCGCCGACTTCAACAACCGCAAACTCACGGGCAAGGCTCTGGCGGAGTTTAAGTACCAACGCTATATGCGCGACTACGCCAAAGTGCTGAAAACGCTTGACGACAACATTGGCCGCACGCTCGACTACCTCGAAAAGGCGGGCTTGAAGGACTCCACGCTCGTGGTCTACACCTCCGACCAGGGCTTCTACATGGGCGAGCACGGATGGTTCGACAAACGCTTCATGTACGAGGAGTCGCTCAACACGCCGCTCGTCATGTCGCTCCCCAAGGGACTGCAAGCCCGCGGCGACATCAAGGAGATGGTGCAGAACATTGACTACGCCCCCACCTTCCTCGAAATAGCCGGCGCGCCCGTCCCCTCCGACATCCAGGGCGTTTCGCTCCTGCCGCTCCTGCAAGGCAAGCACCCCAAGTCGTGGCGCAAGAGCGTGTACTACCACTACTACGAATACCCCGCCGAGCACAGCGTGAAGCGCCACTACGGCGTGCGCAGCAGCGACGGCTACAAACTCATCCACTTCTACAACGACATCAACCACTGGGAACTGTTCAACCTCAACGCGGACCCCTCTGAACTGCACAACATCTACGGGCAGCCGGGTACGGAGAAGGTGACGAAACGCCTCATGAACGAACTCATCCGCCTGCAAAAGCAGTACGACGACCAGGACGCGCTGAAGTTCAACAAGATGTAGCCCCACCCTGCAACGCAAGTCCCTCTCTCTTATGGACATCAAGTATTTATCGATAAGCCCCGCCGAGTTCGACCGCCTCGCGTTCACCGTGCTGGCCATCGAGGCTTCGGCGCAGAAGATGAACATCTCGCCGTCGGAAATGCGCCGCCGGCTGGACAAGGTGGGACTTATCAAAAGCCTCATCCAAGGCTGCTACGACACCATGCACACCGAAAGCCGCGAAGCCGTGGCCAACAGCGTGGTCGAAGCTCTGCGGAATTGGGAGAAGAAAGAGTAATGGAAAGACAAATTCTCTATCACGGCTCAACCCTCGTTGTGGAACGTCCGCTGGTAAATATCGGCAGAAAGGACTTGGACTTCGGTCCGGGCTTCTACCTTACGCCTTTGCACGAACAAGCCGCCCGTTGGGCAGACCGGGTCAAGACTATCAGGCAGGCCGAACACGCCATCGTTAATTCGTACGTTTTCTCCTGCCCCGACAACTGCCGCATAAAACGTTTCGACGCATACGACAAGGAGTGGCTCGACTTCATTGTCGACAGCAGGGGAGGACGGAAGCCTTGGCAAGAATTTGACATTGTGGAAGGCGGCATTGCCAACGACCGCGTCATCGACTCCATCGAAGCCTACATCCAAGGCTATGCCGACGTGGCACACACGTTGCGACAGTTGGTCTACCACAAGCCCAACCACCAAATATGCATTCTCAACCAAGAAGTTGTGGACAACTTCCTGCATTTTCAATCCTCTGAAACCATATAGCCATGTTAGACTTCTTGTTTTGGAACAAAATAGCGCGCATCATTGCGGAACTGGCCGAAAGGCTCGACATCTCCACCGACCGCGCCCTGCAGATATTCTACGACTCGGACGAATGCCGGTTGCTCCACATTAAAGAATTGGAACTCTACACAATGAGCGACACCTACATCGTCAACGATATAATTGAAGAACTCCGAAGGAAACAGTAAGCAAACAGGTGGTTGTTGCAAAGAAATGCAACAACCACCTGTTTGTTTGAATGAGGCGCGTTCAGATAAACGGATTTATACTCTAAACTGCATTACATTCAGCTGCCAATAGGCATTCAAACAAGAGCAGTTTCCATAAAATGAATGCCAAGACATCGCTCAATTTCAGCAATACTCTTAAAAGAAAAGTTTGTTCGTCCAGAAAGAATTTTGCTGACATACTGCGGAGAACATCCAAGGCGCGCGGCTACATCGGCTCGCGATAGTTTATGTTCTTGCATATAGTCGATAATCTTCATGGCAATGCCTTGCGACCATTTCAGCCACACTTCATTATCTTGCCTCCATTTAGCCTCTTCTGTAAAAGCAGAAGGCTCGCTGCTGAGATTTCTCTCAAAGAAATTCAATGTAGTCTCTTTCATAGTCAATATGCTCTATGATAGTGCAGGTCAGGCGCAATAAAACTTGCTTTAAGTGCCGAGATGCAGTTTTCATTATTCAAAAAAATCCACGAAACTGTCTTTGTCAAAGATACCGTTCTGTTGCAAATAGTGGCGACAAGCATTGAGTTTGTTCAGTTCTATTTGGGTATGCTCTCTGTCCTGCATTGTTGCCGTGAGTTTTATAGCTCCGCCTGTCACAATATAGACATTCGGCTCTACCCTTATGGCATAAATTCTTAGCCAACTTGCATGGCGTTCCCTATCCCAATTTCGGGCTTTTTCTCGTGTAAGTTCATGCACGCGGTTATCCGACAGACTTAATGGGTGGAACAAGCCGTCTAATTGTTCCGTATACGGAAAGTCTAATATCAATCGTTCCAGCACTCTCGCATCTTCCATTGTATCCTTAATGGCATCACTGATTTTCTCAACACGAAAGAAGCCCTGCAAGTCATCTATGTTAGCGAGAAAGAAGTCTAACAGATAGTTAGCATTACTCCACGCTCGGAAAAGCAGTGTCAACTAATCAGCCTCCTTTGCTTCATCTCTGACTGCCCAAAGATGATTATATCCGGGTATGGACCTTACAAACTTCATTTGATAGATTTCTTTTCGCAAAGATATATATTTAGCCCGAGGTGCGAAACTTTCAGGTTGCGAAACTGTCGGAACAGTTCTGTAATTCCTTGTTCTTTTTACCACTACCCAGCAACCTCAATCCTTCAAGCAGCCGACGGGCACTACGTATACGCCGTCCTTTCTTTGGTAGGCGTAGTCGCCTACGGCCGTTAGTACCATCAGGAAAGAGGGGGCTTTCATTTTTTCGGTGTCTATCTTCGAGGCGAGAGCGGTCAGCGTGGCTACGCCTTTCTCGATGGCTTGCGCTCCGCCCAGCTTTATTTCCACGAGGCCGTAAGAGCCGTTGCGGAGGTGCAGCACGGCGTCGCACTCCAGCCCGTTCTTGTCGCGGTAATGGTATACGTTTCCGTCCACGGCATCGGCATATACGCGGAGATCGCGCACGCACAGCGTTTCGAAGAGCAAGCCAAAGGTCTCCAAATCGTTGATGAGGTCGTCCGGCCCCAGGCCTAACGCCGCCACGGCAATGGAGGGGTCTACGAAATAGCGAGTTTCGGCAGAGCGTATGGCGGTTTTGCTGCGCAAGTTGGGGTTCCAAGCGGGCATGTCCTCAATGACAAAGATTTTTTTGAGAGCTCCGATGTAACTCATGACAGTTCGTTCGCCCAAGCTCTCATCGTCGTTGTCTATCATGTCTTTCCGGATAGCCCCAATGCTCACTTGGCCGCCTTGCGAACGGGCGTAGGAACGCAAGAGCAGTTTGGTGCGCTCGCTGCTTCTTGTCACTTCATCCACCCTTGATATGTCGGTTCTCACAACCGCGTCATAGTAGTCGTAGGCTTGCCGCAGGGCGGCACGCTCGTTTTTGACCGTGGCACTGGGCCATCCGCCACGGCATACAAGGAACGCAATGTCCTCTATCCTTAGCTTGTTGTAGCCCTCAATGTCGGCATTGCCCTCAAAAAGCTGGCGTATACTCACCTCGCCCGTCGATTCTCCTGATTCCCAGAGCGACATGGGGCGCATCGTAATCCATGCGAACCGCCCTGTGCCTGTATGATGGATCTGCTCCGTGGACGCGGGAACGGCAGACCCCGTCAAGATGAACTGCCCTTCCTCGCCGCGGTGGTCTACTTCAAAGCGGATGGCGTCCCATACCTGGGGAATAATCTGCCACTCGTCTATCAATCGGGGATTATCCCCTTTGAGAAGCATTTTTATCCGGAGGTCAGCCATTTCCAGATAGTTCTTTTGGTTGTCGGGGTCGGCCATGTAGAGAACGCTCTTGGCTTGCTGCTCGGCCGTGGTGGTCTTGCCGCACCACTTCGGGCCTTCTATTAGCACCGCCCCTACTTCTTCCAGCCTGTATTCCAACAGTTTGTCCGCAATCCTTTTCTTATACTCTTTCATGGCTATGTCTGTTTTGTTCTGCCGCAAAAGTACATCAATTAATTGGAAATCACTATACTTTTAATGACTTTTGCAGCGTTTGGCCGCAAATCGATGCAGTGTTTGGCCGTGTTTTGATGCAACGTTTGGCGGCGATTTGGTGCAGCGTTTGGCCGTTTTGCGTTTTCAACGCAGGGGGGAAAGGCGGAGCAAAAGGCTGCGCCCCCTCTCCCTTGGGTATGTTCCTTGGGGAGAGGGGGCGGTTTGGGAATGCGCGAGGTTGTGCGGTCAACCTGCGGGATTGGGGCCGCTTGCCGGCTCGTTGAGCTTAAAGCGTATGCGGAAGGAGCGCTTTTCTTCGTCCCAGTTGGTGCCGAGGAGGACGAACTCGCCCAGTTGGGCGGTGTTGTCGACGTGGCGGCCTATGCAGGGGCAAACGTCGTACGTGCCTATGCGGACGAGGCGGAGGCGGTCGGTGGCAGAGTCGGGGAGGCGGTCGAGCTTCACCCCGGGCGGCACGTCGGCTGCAAGGACAAACTCGTAGGTTACGGGGAGGGCCTCGGCTATGAGGCGGTTCATCGTGTCGGCCACTTGCTGCACCTGCCGGGCGGTGGGCTCAGCGGGGAGCAGCCACGATATTTTGCTCTTTTTCCGCTCAATGTGGGCGTTGCGCGAGCGTTCGCAACCGAAGAGGCGGCACATTGTCTGGTTGAGCAGGTGCTCGGCCGTGTGCATGGGCGGATATTCCTCTTTGCCGTGGGCGTTGAGCTGCGCGGTGGCGCGTTCGAGTTCTTCGTTTGTCATGGGGAGGGGGTGAGTGGCGGGGGCTTGGCGTAAGGAGGCGCGGACTTGTTGTTCTTATCCCCGTAGTAGTGAAAAATATATCCGGGCTAGTCAGCGAATACTTGCAAGTATTCAATCTGCTTCTTGGCAAGTATTCAATCGTCTACTTGCCAAGTATTCAATATGCTCCTTGCCAAGTATTTATCAACAAGCCCGGGGACGCGAACGGCCGGCCGCCGCATGGGAACGGGCGGCCCGGCGGACGGCGGCTATTTCAGCTTGGCGTCCTGCGGGTTGCGCAGTCCGCGCGCGCCGCTGAGGTAGGCCTTGGCCGTGCCGAAGTTGAGGTTCATGTCGAGGCGCACGGGCAGGTGGTTCTTGTCGTCGGTGATGTAGAAGGTGACGATGTCCTTTTCCTTGCCGTCCTCTTTTTCGACGAACGAGAAGACGAGGCAGCGGTACTTTGCGCCGGTGTTTTCCATCTTGAACGTCTTTTTGCCGCGGTATATCACGCTCTTCCACTCGCAGTTGTGGCCGTCGGCCATGAGGAAGTTGATGCGGTGGCCCACCTTCATGCCCTCGGCCGAGAAGGAGCGGGCGCGCATGAGCATGCTCACCATGTCGAAGGCGCAGTATTTGTTTGTCTGCTGGTGGAACTGCGGCTGCAGGTTGTCGCGCTGGTAGCGCATCTTCACGCTGCACTTGCCGCTGGGATAGGAGTACCACACCTCGTTCTTGCGGTACGTCTTGCCCTCAAAGGCTTTCTTGGCGTAGTATTTCGGCACGAGGTTCAGGCCCATGTAGGCCATGAGCGTGTCGCGCATCACGAAGAGTTTGTCGGCTTTCTTCGAGCCTCGGGTGATGAGGTAGGTGCGGTAGGCGGGCTGCCCGCCGTAGGTGGTCTGCGTGGTGTTCATCGAGGCGGAGCCTACCTTGACCCACACGAATTTCCAGTTGAAGTAGAGGTCGTAGATGAGGGTTTCGCCGCTCTTGAACGACGAGTTGCTCGACGAGCATTGGGCTCCTGCGCTGAGCGCGCCGGTGAGGGCGAGGAGCATGAGTAACAGTATTTTCCGCATAGTGGGGTTGGTGTGTTAGGTTTCGGGTGTTTGCTGCGTGCAAACTTAGCAAGTTATTTGCGAACGTGGCTTTCGCCCGTGGGCTTTATTTCCCTTTTTGGCGCAAGCGTTCGGCGTTGCGGTTCTTGGGCGTTTTCTTCTTGTCGCCCTTTTGCTTCACGAGGTCGGCTGGCTTCTGTTTCACGAGGTCGAGGGCGCGGAGCGTCCAGTTCTGCTCAATGTCCCAGTTGGCGCGTACGGTGATTTTCGCCGGGTAGTAGTAAACCTCCTCGCACTGCTCCATGCGGTCGAACGAGCCGGTGTCCCACTTGCCGTTGCCGTTGCGGTCGTTGAAGGCCCGGATGTAGTAGTCGCCGGGCGCGAGGTAGTAGAAGTCGGCCCGGCCGCCCTTTGCGGCGCGCGCCTGTTTGGCCACGCGGTCGTCGGCCACGAGCAGCTGCACCACGGTGGCGGTGTCGGCGTCGGGCATGACGAGGAAGAGCGAGCCGTAGGTGGTTTCGTCGTTCACGTGGATTTTCGCGTCGATGTTTTTGTTCACCTTGCCCGTCACGCCCTCAATGGCGGCGGAGTCGACGTTGAGCACGTATTCCTGCCCGGGGCGCCACTCCGCGCGGATGGTATAGCTGAGGAGCGACACGCTGTCGCGCTCCAGGCGGAAGGGGGCTTCGGCGAAGAGGCTGTCCTTTTTGAGGAAAAGGTGGAAGGCGGCGGTGTCTACCCTTACGGGCGGCTCGGTGAGCGTGAGGCGGACGTTCTCGTCGGGGTTGATAGAGCCTTTGCCGCCCGTTTTCACGTCGAGGGGCTTCACCGCGGGCTTTTCGCGCGAAAAGTCGCCGCGCTTGTGCCGCTTTTCGAGTTCGCGCTGCCACTTGGCGTCGTCCTCGGCCTTGAACTTTTGGCGTTTGGCGTAGGAGAACTGCGGCACGAGTTCGAGCGTGTCGGTCTGCTCGTAGAGTTGGTAGGTGGAGTCGTTCGTGGCCTCGTACGTAAGGGCTACGATGAGCGAATCGGTGTTGACAAGGGCGGTGTCGCGCAGCCAGTAGGTCAGGGTGTCGTTGCCGACGGTGTGCTCCACGATGAAGGCGTTGTCGGCGTTGAAGTTAAGTCCCCGCACCTCGGGCATCCTTACAGACGGGGCGGTGAAGAAAACCCTGAAATACTCCGGCTCGCGCGTGGCCTTGAGCAGCTGGCGCACGGGGTTGCTCTCGTTGAAGGCCAGGAGGCAGAGGTCGTCGGGCAGGTAGTGGGTGTAGGGCACGGTGCGGATGGTGTCGATGTGCACCGTGTCGGCCCAGAGCGTGTCGTGGCGCACGTCGGCGAACGACGAGGGGGTGACGGTCTGGGGCGTAAAGGCTATCATCTCGCCGCGGCTGTACTTGAAGTCGCCGTCCATGTCCTTCAGGGCGTAGATGCGGTAGGTGCCGGGGGCAACGCCCTTTATGCAGAAGCGGCCGTTGCCGTCGGTGCGCGCCACGCGGTCGAAGGGCTGCGTGCGGAAGGCGGTGTCGGCCAGGTTGCTGTGCAGGCCCACGAGGATGCCCTTGATGGGTTCGAGGTTCGAGGCCGCCAGCACGTGGCCCGACACCTCCATGGTGTCGAGGCGTTCGCCGGTGCTGAAGTAGTAGGTGAAGTTGCCCAGGGGGTTGCCCTCGTTGCTGTCGACGATGGCGTCGCTGAAGTCGATGGTGTAGGTTGTGCCGGGCTTGAGGCTGTCGAGCAGCTGCACGCTGATGTGCTTGCCCGAGGCTTTTATCTCGGGCGTTTCAACCTGCGGGGGGGAGATGGTCACCTTCTCCTGAATGTCCTCCACCTTGATGAGTTCGTCGAAGGCGATGGTCACTTTCTTGGCCCGTTCGTTGGTGCCGCCGAGCGAGGGTGTCATGCGCACGATGCGCGGCGGCGTTTCGTCGTACGGTCCGCCGTCGGGGCCCGAGCCGGGGTTGGCGCAGGCCGCGAGCAGTGCCGCAAGGAGCAGAAGGGGGAAAAGAAGGAGGGAGTTGGTTCGTTTCTTGGACATAGGGTTGGGGGATTGCCCCGTCGGGGGGGGGCGTTCATAATGCGTAAGGATTCGGCGCTAAGTTGGGAGGGAAATGTCCACAAACCGCGCCCCGACGGGGCAGCTGCTCTTAGCCCAGGGCAGAGTGGCGACGCGAAGCGGCGACACGTCACCCTGGGTTCCCTTGCGGGGGACGTTGCCGCCCCGTCGGGGCAGCTGCATTGATACCGGGCAACGCCCGGGTTCAGGAGCGGTTGGTTGACAATGGAATGCCGTTGGCTTTGCGGGGCGTTGCCCCTATATTAGGCAGTTGCCCTTACAGGGCGCAACTTGTCCCGCAAGGGGACCCAGGGTGACACCGCCACTTCGTGTCGGCTCTGCCCTGGGCTATGGGGAGCTGCCCCGTCGGGGCGCGGTTTGCGGACATTATCGTGGCAATTATGCGCCAAAAACACTCGCTTTCAAATCGAATTGAGCTGCAAAACCTGTTCGATGATGTCGCGGTTGTTGCATAGGCGCGGCACCTTGTGCTGTCCGCCGAGCTTGCCGCGGCTTTTGAGCCAGTCGTTGAACAGTCCGGGGCGGGCCGGGACTACTTCGAGCCGCTGGAGGGTGATGTCCTTGTGGCGCTTGGCCTCGTAGTCGGAGTTGACGCGCTGCAGGGCTTCGTCGAGGGTGCGGGCAAAGAGGTCGAGGCTCGACGGGGGCGTGCTGAACTCCACCACCCATTGGTGGCGGCACTTGCCCCGGCCGTCCATAAACACGGGGGCGGCGGTGTACTCGCTGACTACGGCTCCCGTCTGGCGGCAAGCCTCTTGCAGGCCCCGTTCGGCGTTGTCGACGATGAGTTCCTCGCCAAAGGCGTTGATGAAGCTCTTGGTGCGGCCGCTGATGACGAACTTCCACGGCTCGGTCTGCGTGAAGCGCACGGTGTCGCCAATCTGGTAGCGCCACAGTCCGCACGAGGTGGTGATGACGATGGCGTAGTTGCGCCCCGGCTCAACCGCCCACAGGGGCAAGACGGTGGGGTTGGCCTTGCCCACCTCGTCGAGGGGGATGAACTCGAAGAACACGCCGTAGTCTATCATGAGGAGCATGGCCGGGTCGAGCGGGTCGTCCTGCAAGCCGAAGAAGCCCTCCGAGGCGTTGTAGGTCTCCATGTAGTGCATGCGGTCGCTCTGTATGAGGCGGCTGTACTGTTCGCGGTAGGGGGTGAACGCCACGCCGCCGTGGAAGAACACTTCGAGGTTGGGCCACACCTGGTCGATGCGCTCCTTGCCGCTGAGCTCGAGCACGCGGGTCAGCACGGACATCATCCACGACGGCACGCCCGAGAGGTTCGTCACGTTCTTGGTCATGGCGATGCGGGCTATGCGGTCGCGCTTTTCCTCGAAGTCGGCGAGCAGGGCCACGCTCTTCTTCGGCACGCGGACAAGGTTGACCAGGGGGTTGATGTTTTCGATGAGTATGGCGCTGAGGTCGCCCACGAGCGAACGGGCCACGTTGTAGTTGGGGGCGTGGCTGCCGCCGAGGATGAGGGCTTTGCCTTCGAACAGGCGGCTCTCGGGGTTGTTGCGCAGGTAGAGGGCCACGGCGTCGGTGCCGCCGCGGTAGTGGGTGTCGTGCAGCCCTTGCCGGCTGACGGGGATAAACTTGCTCTTGTCGTTGGTGGTGCCTGACGATTTGGCGTACCACCTCACCTCGCCGGGCCACAGCACGTCGCGTTCGCCGTGGCGCATACGGTCGATGCCGCCTTTGAGTTCTTCATAGGTGTTTACGGGGACGGCCTTGGCAAAGTCCTCGTAGCTGTGTATGCCGTCGTAGCCGTGGGCTTTGCCCCACTCTGTCGCGGCGGCCCGGCGGACGAGGCGCGCCAATACGCCGCGCTGGATGTCCTCGGTGTGGCGGGCGTAGCGGTCGATGTCGCGAAGCCGTTTCCCTAACAGCGGACGGACAATGGATGTGATGCTCATTGGGTTCTTTTTTCCTTGGCGTGCGTGGGGGGGGGGAAAGGGGGATTTTCGCTGAGACGGGTAGGCTGAAAGCCTTAAAGTCACTAGCCCAGGGCAGAGTGAAGGGACGAAGTTCCGAACGTCGCCCTGGGGATTCGTTTAAGCATTGTTGCCGCCCTGTAAGGGCAAAAGTTTTAGCCTTGTCCGAGCTATGACAATGTCCGCAAACCGCGCCCCGACGGGTAGGGTGTTCAAAATGCGCAAAAATGTTCATTGAAACATCAT
>CAVGTD010000065.1:0-11177 GCA_963632215.1 Clostridiales bacterium | reverse complement strand
CCGCGAGTTCTCCGCCGAAGTATCCCAGTCCGCCCACGGGCGTACTCGAGTACGTCCGCCAAAGCACTCGAGTGCGCCCGGGGGAAAACTCGAGTCCGCCCGTGGACGCACTCGAGTCCGTACGGCGAAGAACTCGAGTACGTCCCCGGGCGGACTCGAACTAAGCGGCGGACACGTTGGCCCAGACGGCGGCAACGGTGCATAAGGTCGAAACAAACTGTTGGGACAAAATGCGGGGCGTTGCCCTTAGTGAATTAGGCAACGCCCCGCATTTTGGGGAGATGGCGGTTTTGCCGTCAGAACGCGAGGGCGTTCTGACGGCAAAGTTGTTTTTATTTCTGGTACACCTTGACACGGGTGCCGTCGTAGCCTACGGCCATGATGTAGCTTGCGCTTTCGCTTGAGGGGAAGAGCACGTAGGTGTAGCGCGAGGAGCGTTGTTGGTCGCCGAGGCCGAACATCGAGATGCGGATGAGTTCGCCCGAGGCGTTGTAGGTTTCGTAGCCTACGGCACCAGTCCACTTCTCGTTGTCCACGCATACCTTGTCGCCGCTGAGGGTGCAGCCGTTGCCCACTGTGCCTTCGGTGAGTTTCACCTCGTCGCGGAACGTCTTCCAGTTGTAGGCGTTGATGAGGTTGAGGCCTTCGGGCGCTTCGGGGTAGCCAAGGGCGGCGATTTCCGTCTTGAGGTTGTCGCACATGGTCTGCGTGATGATGTTCCAGCCGGGTGAGTAGTCCTCAATGTAGGCGTTGATGGGGCGGAGCATGCCTGCCTTTTCGAAGAACGAGCAGAAGTTGATCTTGGCGGCTTTGCAGAAGCGGCGCATCATTTCGATTTGCTGCTTGCCGTTGGTGTTGAAGGTGGTCTGGTCGAATCCGTCGCGGTAGGTTTGCATGAAGTCGCTCCATGCGTTGGTTGCCTTGCCGGCTTCGAGCGTGTAGAGTTCGAGCTGCCAGAAGGGGACAACCTTTACGAAGTGGTCGTAGTTGCGCGAGGTGGTCGTTACCGTACCCGTGGAGTTGCCGTTCTCGTCCTGTCCGTTCACCGTTATCTGGTTGGCGGTGGTGCCGTGGTAGTCGGGACCGTCCTGGAGCTGCCAGCTCACGCCCTTGCGCACGCCCTCTTCGAGGTACGTTTCGAAACGGCCGCCGCGCGTCCAGGAGTAGTCGTCGATGCCCGACGTTTCGTCCTCGAGGCGGTGATAGCCGTTGCTGTATCTGCCGCCCAGCTTATGCTCAACCCAGGCCGAGTAGATGTTGTTGGTGGTTTCGCCGCAGCCAACCCACTTGAAGCCCGGCGTAATCTGGTTGATGTGGCCCAATTCGTGACCCATGCCCCAGAAGCCGAAGTTGCTCGGGTTTGTCCATTCGTCGAAGCTGCCGAAAGCGGCTGCTGCACCGATGCCGTCTGCAAACATACCGCTGTTGACGGGACGTGCGAACTGGTGGTTGCGCGGCTCGATGTTGTGCTGCGGCAAGCCCATGATTTCGCGTTCGCGGTAGATGATGGAGTCGTAGATGGTGACGAGCTTTTCGCCGTCGGCGGGGCAGCAGCGTTTCAGGTTGGCCAGCGGAGCCGCCACGTGGAGGCGGTTGCTCACCACGTCGATGATGTCAGCGCCCACCTTGTCGGCGTTGGCAAGGATTTGCGTCCAGTCGGCGTTGGTCATGTTCTTGGCTTGGCTGAAATAGCCCACCTCGTTGGCCAGGGCGAAGTGGAGCGTCACGTCGGGGGCGTTGGCGTAGTCGTCAGAGTAGTAGCTCACGTAGCCGTTGCCTCGGTTGGCGGCCTCGATGAGGTTGAAGCCGTTGACCAGCGTGTAGTAGCTCTCGGGCTGGCCTTCGCTGCCGATGAGGCTTTGGTTGCTGAAATTCTTGATGCAGAGCTGCACGGGGTGAGCGGCATCGATGCCCTGTGCGAAGATGGCCACCTTGTCGCCCTTGTTGAAGTAGATGCCCGTGGGGTTCTCGTAGGGGTCATAGGCATTGGCCGTTTTCAGCTGGTTGCGCAGGGTGTTGCGCGTGAGGTAGCTTTGGAACGTGCCTACGCGGAACTTCGTGGAGTAAGAGCCAGAGAGGAGCGTCTGGGCAAGCATTCGCAGGTAAGGCACGGGGATGGCGGCCGCCTGCTCAGCCGTTACGTCGCTCCTGAGTTCGTTGCAGAGCGGCGAGGTGAAGTACGTGTTGATGATGGACGAAAGCTCCGTGTTCGTCTGGTAGCAGCCCACTTCGGCGGCCGAGGCGAATACGCTCTCTTGGTCGGTGGCGGCGGAGTTGATCACGATTTTCACTTTCAGCACGTTGTCGATGCCCGTCGAGCCGAAGTAGTATGAGCCCGAAGCCTGGTTGAAGTCGTTCGTGCCGGCCTCAACCCAAGTGGCGGGAGCGTCGGCCGTGGCGTAGTAGATGGTGGTGTTTCCCCACTTGCCGTTGTCGCCGCCCGAGGAGCGTGCCGTATATTTCAGGTAGTCCACGTGCGAGGCCTCTTTGAGCGTGAGGGTGAAGGTGAAGGGGTAGGAGCCGCCGCTGTATGCGCTGTGCCACAGGGTAGACGCATTGCCGTCGATGGCGTTGCTTGCGGGAAATCCGCTCTGTTCGCTGCTTGCCGTGGCCGAGGCTACGGGCAGGTAGGTGTCGGTGGGGAGGTCGTCGACCGACGTGTTGGGCAGCTGCTTCACCGTGAGGTCGTATATGATTGTGCCGTCGGTGCTTGCGAGTTTCAGCGTGCCGTAGCGTGGAGTAGTTGCGTCGGAGTTGTAAGACGTGAAGACCGTGATGTTGCCGTTGCTCTCTTTGCGGTAGCTGAGCCAGGTGTCGCTTTCGTCGGCCTTGGAGACGGTGTAGTCGCCCGAGCCAGCCACCGCCGCCGTGCCGAAGCCGGCGTTGTAGTCCACTACGAGCGTGTCAGGGGCAACGTTGATGACGCCGCAAAGCCCCTTCTTCTCTATGCTGATGCTCTGCGCCTGCGCTTCGTGAAGGCCGAGAGCCGCGGAGAACAGGGCAAGGATATATGCTTTTTTCATTGTGTGATGCTGTGTTATATATAGTGTATGGGACGGTGTCGGGCAGGTGTTACTTCACGAGGATTTTCTGTCCGTTCACCACGTAGGTGCCCGTGTTGAGGAGGATGACGGTTGAGCCTTCCACCGTGCTGTTGTAGAGCGTGCGGCCGCTGAGGTCGACAATCTGCACAGGCGTGGGCTTGGCGGTGGTTATGCGGACTGCCCCGTTCGTGCCGACTGCGCTGAACGACTTGCCAGCGGTGGTGGCGTTGTCGATGCCATCTGTTATGTCGCCGATGGTGAACGAGGTAGTGCGGAACACTTGGTCGGTGTACTGGCGCGAAGTCACTTCAATGTGTACGCCGACGTGTTCTTTGAGGAACGTGTACTTGCGCTGCGTGTCCTTGTAGTCGGTGTTCTTCACGAGCGTGTTGCCATCGCGGTCTACAAAGGCGATGGTATGCGTTTGGTTTGCGTTGTAGCCGTTCTGCTTGAGCAGGGCGGAGAGGTCGACCGTGGTGTTGAGGGAGTACTTTTCGTCGAGAACGTAGTCGGCCTGCGGAGCGTAGACAAAGTCTTCAACCTTGCCCGGCGTGGGCAGCGAGTTGGGGAAGAGGCTGTTGTTGTCGACGTAGACAAATTTCAGCGTCTCCTTGTTATTGTTCACGTCGTACGTGATGGTGTTGAGTTGGTTGTCGTCGGCCGCGAGGATGAAGAGGCTGGGCGTGCCGGCACTCAAGTCGAGCTTGGTGAGCGCGTTGTGGTCTACGTAGAGGTCGGTGAGCTGGGGCTGGCTGGTGAGCGTGAACGACTTGATGTTGTTGTTGCTCAGCAAGAGCGTGTGCAGCTGCGTCCAGTTAGCCGTGTTTATTTCGGTTATCTGGTTGTTTTGCGCCCAGTAGCTCTTCGCCTTTTTCAGTGCGGCTGTCGTGACGGTCGAGGTGAGTTTGTTGTCGGCTACCACCACGTGTTCGAGCGTGCCAGACGTAGGCACCTTGAGCGTGGTCGACGTAAGGTTGTTGCCGGCGGCGTTGAGTGTTTGCAGCGCAGTGCAGTTGGTGGCGTTGAGCGTACTGAGCGAGTTTCCCTGAACGTCGAGTGTGAGAAGCTTGGTCAGTTTGCTCACGTCCAGACCGCTGAGGCTGTTGTTGGCGGCGTAGAGGCGGCGCAGGTTGGGGCAGCTGGCCACGTTGAGCGCGGTGAGCTGGTTGCCTGTCAGGTAGAGCGACGTGATGTTGCCCGAGGTGGAGGTGATGGTGAGCGAAGCGTCCTTGACGGGGATGGCCATCAGTGTGCCGTCGCCCGTGAAGGTCTGCTCGTCGCCGTTGCCCCAGGTCAGTTTCACTTGGAGGTCGGCGTTGAGGGCAAGGTTCAGTTCGCTCCCGGCGGGAAGGCCGGTGGTCAGCGTCACTTCGTCGGCCATGGCGGTATGCGCCGCGCCGAGCAGCAGTGAACTGAGTAGCAGGGTAGAGAGTTTTTGCATATAGCTTGTTGTTGTGATTACAAACGAAAAAGGCGCATTGCGTAATGCGCACGTTGCAAAATTAGGGAAAAACTCGTGTTCGTGCTTCCTGTACCCGTTCTTTTAACTTAGCAGGGAGGCGTGTTTTTCGCAAAAGGGCATAAAAAAAGGGATACCTCTGTATCCCAACCTTGTTAACCTTAAATCTAATACTATGAAAAACACGGTGCAAAAGTAGGGTTTTGCGGATTGGCTGCAAGACTGAGCCGCGGCAATCTTCTCTTTTATAATGTTTTTTTGTAGTTATCTTTCGGTTTTGGAAATTCGGATATGCAAAATTATGCATTATGCAAATTGCTTATCCGAACAGCTCGTGCAGTTTTTCGGTAAGCGTTTGCGCGCCTTCGCTGGCTTTCTGGTGGATGAACGTCACGTTTTGGGCGGAAACCGTCACGGGCTTCGGGTCGATGACGAATACGGGCGTGCCGGGGCGCGTGTAGCGGATGAGCGAGGCAGCCGGGTAGACGTTGAGCGACGTGCCGATGATGACGAACGCGTCGGCACGGGCCGTTTGCTCGGCGGCAGGTTCGAGGTTAGGCACGGCTTCGCCGAACCACACTATCCACGGGCGCAGCAGCGAGCCGTCGGGGGCGAGCGTGCCGGGCGTTACGTCGGGCTCGTCGGGCGGCAGTTGGCGGATGAAGCGTTCGTCGTTCGGGTTGCGGCTCGAACAAACCTTGCGGAGGTCGCCGTGCAGGTGGATAACGTGCGAAGAGCCGGCCCGCTCGTGCAGGTCGTCCACGTTTTGCGTCACTACGCAAACGTCGTATTCCGCTTCGAGCTGCGCCAGGGCCAGGTGGCCGGCATTGGGCTTAGCCCCGGCAAGTTGGCGACGCAAGCCGTTGTAGAAGTTTGTTACAAGCACGGGATCCTTAGCCCAGCCCTCGGGCGTGGCCACTTGCTCCACGGGGTATTGCTCCCAAAGGCCGCCGGCGTCGCGGAAAGTGGCGAAGCCGCTCTCGGCACTCATGCCGGCCCCAGTGAGTATGGTGATTTTCCTTTTCATGTTCAATGGTTTTGAGACCCCCAAATTTATACAAAAAAGGTTGAGGCATAATGGGTCACGAGAAATAATTGTACTTTTGCACGCAGTATGCGCAGCGGCGCGTAGGCAAGGCAAAAGTCCGTCCCGTTTTGCTCTTTATCCTCGAAGGGACGGCGCAAAACACTTGACGACATAATCGTATACACATATAATATATATAATAAAGAAACAATCTCAACGCATTTATGGAAAAGCTTAGTTACGCTTTGGGCATGGTGATAGGCCACAACCTGAAAGGAATGGGCGTGAAAAACATTGACAGCGCCGACTTCTCGCAGGCTCTGAACGACGTGATAAACGGCGAAACTCCCAAACTCACCGATCAGGAAGCGCAGCAGCTGGTCAACACGTTCATCCAGAAGCAGCAGGAGAGCGCAGCGGCCGAGATACGCGAAGAAGGCGAGCGTTTCCTCGCCGAAAACGCCAAGAAGGACGGTGTGACCGTACTCCCCAGCGGTTTGCAGTATACCGTTATCAAGGAAGGCGAAGGCAAACAGCCCAACGCCACGTCGCGCGTGAAGTGCCACTACGAAGGCACGCTCACCAACGGCCAGGTGTTCGACTCCTCTTACCGCCGCGGCGAACCCGCCGTGTTCCCCCTCAACGGTGTGATTGCCGGCTGGACCGAGGGCGTACAGCTCATGAAGGAAGGCGCAAAGTACCGCTTCTTTATCCCCTACAACCTTGCTTACGGCGAGCGCGGCGCAGGCCAGGCCATTCCTCCCTACGCGGCTCTCGTGTTCGACGTGGAACTCATCTCCATTGAGGCGTAACCCCTCCCCATACTTTCAGACAACAAAAACGCAACAACAAAAATGAAAAAAGTATTTCTCGCAGCACTCGTGGCACTCACAGGCTTGATGAGCAGCTGCAACAACGGCGCGCCCAAGGCGAGCCTCAACTCCGACATTGACACGCTGAGCTACGAAATGGGTATGCTCCTCTCGGCTTCTGAAAACGACTTCAAGCAGTACCTCACGCAGGCCGGCAGCGACAGCGCGTACGTAGACGAACTCATCAAGGGCTATATCGACGGTATGCAAGCCGCCGACGACAAGAAGAAACTCGCTTACTACATGGGCGTGCAGCAGGGCTTGCAGACCAAGATGCAGCTTCCGCAGATGGAGCAGCAGGTGTTTCAGGGCGACAGCACGAAGAAAATCAGCGTGAAGAACTTCATCGCCGGTTTCACCGCAATGGCCAAGAACAAGAGCGTGCTTAAGATTGGCGGCAAGGTGATTGGCAAGGAAGAGGCCCAGAAGCGCGTGATGGACTACATGTTCGGCGCCAAGAAGGTTGAGAGCGAGAAGTTCATGGAGAAGAAAAAGAAGGAAGCCGGCGTGGTAGCCCTCGGCGGCGGCGTTTACGGCAAGGAACTCACCAAGGGTACTGACGCACACTGTACGGCAACCGACAGCGTGAAGGTGAAGTACGAAGGCAAGCTCATCAACGGCCAGCTCTTCGACTCTTCTTCAAGCCAGCCCGGCGGCGTGGCAACCCTTTCGCTCAAAAACGTGATTGAAGGCTGGAAGATTGCCCTCCCCAAGATGGGCGTTGGTTCAGAGTGGGAACTCTACATCCCCTACGACAAGGCTTACGGCGAGAGCGGCACAGGTCCCATTCCTCCCTTCTCAGCCCTCGTGTTCAAGATTACGCTCCTCAGCGTGGCAAAGTAATATTGTAGACACACAAAGTACAAACTAACGGATATGCAATTCAAAGGTATTATCATCGCAGCAGTTGCAGTGCTTTGCTGCAGCGGCGCAATGGCGCAAAAAGCGAAGAAAACAAAGAAAAGCAACAAAAAGGCTGTGCCTGCCGCCCAGCTCACTCCGGCATTGAAGAGCTACAGCAGCACCGACTTTAGCTATGCCCTCGGCGTGGCTCAGGGCGAGAGCCTCAAGCAGTTCATGCAGCAGCAGCTCGGCGTGGACACGGCATACTTTGCCGATGCCATGCAGGCTATGACCGCAAACCTCTCTGAGGCAGAGCAGAAGCGCATCACCGCACAGGCTGCCGGCATCAAGATTGCTGAAATCAACAAGCGCAATCTGCCCATGATTTCTGCCCAGGCCGCCGGCAAGGGTGATTCGACCTACGTGAACCAGACTCTGTTTGAGAAGGCTCTCACCGAGGTGGTGACGGGAAAGGCCACTTCCATCAGCCGCGACAGCGCGCTCAAGGTGGTAGACGGACAGTTCAACTATCAGAAGGAGACGTATAAGGAAGCGAACATCGCATTCCTCCGCACCAATGCGGCTGCCAAGGGCATCAAGGTGACTCCCAGCGGTCTCCAGTATCAGATTGTCACAGCCGGCAACGGTCCGGTGGCTACCGACTCAACCGAGGTTGAAGTACACTACGAAGGCTCGCTCATCGACGGCACAGTGTTCGACTCCTCTTATAAGCGCGGCAAGCCCTCAACGTTCCGCCCCGACCAAGTGATTAAGGGCTGGAAAGAAGCTCTCACCATGATGCCCGAAGGCTCTGTGTGGAAGCTCTACATCCCCTCGGAACTCGGTTACGGCGAGCGCGGCGCAGGTCAGAACATCCCCGGCAACTCCACGCTAATCTTCACCGTCGAAGTGGTAAAGGTGAAACCGCAGCCGCTGCCGACAAGAAGAAATAAGCGGCTCTGCATACTTTACATAGCGAAACAGCCCAAGGCACTTGATTATGCCTTGGGCTGTTTCGTATTGTATGAACAGACGATTATGCAAATTGCATAATGTGATTTGCATAATGCCGTTCGGGTATTTATCTTTGCAAGCAAAGAACGCAACAAGCACAATTCATAAAACATGGAGAACCCTTTTATCATTACGGGGCGCATCAAACCGGAATATTTTTGCGACCGTGAGGCGGAAGCGAAACGAATAATCACCAAGGTGACCAATGGCGAAAACATCGTGGTGATGGCTGCACGTCGCATAGGCAAGAGTAAACTCATTGACTTTTGCCTTGATTCGGCTGCCGTCAAAAATCATTTCTTCACCATCTCGATTGATATCCTGCGTACATCAAGCATCCATGAGTTTGCCTTCGAACTGGGAAAGGCGGTGTTCGATACGGCTGCTCACCGCAGCACGAAAATGATGAAGATAGTAGTCAATACCTTGAAGTCTATTAATGGATGCTTTGGCTATGACCCCGTCTCTAACACTCCTACTTTCAATTTGTCTTTGGGCGACATCTCCAATCCACTTTACACTTTGGAGGAAATATTCGCTTGCATGGAGCAGGCTGACAAGAAATGCATTGTTGCAGTCGATGAGTTTCAGCAGATAGGCTATTACCCGGAGAAAAACATGGAGGCCATCCTGAGAACCTGCATACAGAAATGCGGAAATGCCAATTTTATTTTTTCAGGCAGTGAACGCCATCTTATCTCCCAAATGTTCTCGGAGAAATCGCATCCTTTCTACAACAGTGCCGACATCATGAATTTGGACGTGATTTCGCTCGACAAATACACTGAGTTCGCCGTCCGACTGTTCAGGAAGTTCAACAAAGAAGTCAGCCCCGAAGCCGTCGCCAAGGTATATGCTACCTTTGGCGGCAATACTTATTACATCCAGAAAGTAATGCACGAGGCGTTCAACCAAACTGACGTTGGGTCGCAAGCTGATGAGAGCATGATGGACGATATTGTACATTCGCTAATATTGGACAATGACCACAAGTTCTGCGAGATTCTCTCTCGTCTTACTCTTCCGCAGAAACAATTGCTGTATGCCATTGCCAAGGATGTCGTTGCCAAGCAAATTACCTCTTCCGCTTTTACGAAGAAGCACAATTTGCGCTCGGCAAGCAGCGTGCAGAGCGCTATCAAGAAACTGATGGAATTCCATCTGGTGTCTTCCTCACAAGGTACATATTATATAGACGACCAACTGATGCAGCTGTGGCTGGCTGATATGTGAAGTTTTTAACGGGTCAATGTCGCTCGTTCTGGCATGGTGATTGCGAAGTATTATAACACGAACTTAGCCAGTTGCTGTCCCGCCAGCACTGCTATAAGACCGAGGGCGAGACTGCCGATGAGGTAGACCGCCGTGCAGAGATACTGTCCGTCCTTCATCAGCGAGGAACTTTCGCTCATGAAAGTGGAAAATGTGGTGAATCCGCCGCAGAAGCCCGTGGAGAGCAGGAGTTTGGTGGAGGGCGACATCAGTCCGTTCCCGCCCCAGTTGAGTCCCGAAAGGAAACCGATAATGAGGCATCCCAGCACATTCACCGCCAAAGTCCCAAAGGGGAAGGCCATGAGAGCTAAGGACTGCACCATTCTCGACATCACGTATCTCATGCCGCCTCCGAAGAAACTTCCTACGCTGACCAATATTATTTCTTTCATGTTTCTGACCTTTTGCCCACCTCGCGACTCTTTACTTCTGGAAACATTCTCCCACTCCATACAATGGAATATCCCTAAAGACTACTTTCCTGTCTGATATACAGAGGAATTCACGCTTGCGCCAAGTGCGAAACTACATTTTTCTACACGAACATTCCACAATTTACTACACTTTTTTACACGAACTTTTTGAACGATACTACACTTTCCTACACGAACTTTGTGAGCAAACCCACTAAGTTGCCGCTTTCTATCCCTCGTTGAGTTGTGGGGCAGCGTTTCATTTATCGTTCCTATCTCAACATCTTGCCTTTCCCGAAGAGGTATGCAGTTTTCGTTTTCTCCATCAGCAGAGCGATGGCAAGGCTGCCTACGACGGCGATGATGATGGTAAAAACAGCGAAGAGAATCTCGCTCTTGTCGAAGGCGAAGAAAGGATGACAAGATTTGGCGGCCATCGTAAAAATGGGGTGGAATAGGTAGATGGGCAGCGTGTTGCGACCTATAAAGGACAGTGTGGAGTCAATCTTGTTCAAGCCTTTGCGCCCAAATCGTTGGATGAGGTGCCGCGTCCATATCAGCGACGATATGCAGCACCAGCAAGAGAATAGTACTGTCAGGCACCCCCAGTCGTACCATTCTTCTCTGCCCAGCAATGGAATCCAAAGCAGCCATGCCGCTGGCGAGGGACGGAATACCTTGCTAAACTCCAGATGGCTTTGGCGTATCACTACTCCGATGAAGTAATACGCGGCTGCACTCGGCGACAGAGCAGGTGTCTGGGATACGAGCAGAAGTAAGAGGGCGAAGATGAAGAGGGCTGAATAACTGCTTATGCCAAGTTTCCCCAGCCACAGGTTGCTCCACGAGGCTATTTTGAAACAGAGATAGTACAGCCCCCCGCAGATAATCATTGTTTGTATGAACCAGTAAGGGCCAATAGAGGTGACAAATATTTTCTCGCATATCTGGCTTACAGACAGTTCAGTGATGCCATCCCTTACGGGCAGGAAGTAGGATAGTATGGAGAACCCCGTCACCATGATGACGTAGGGTAGGGCAAGGCACATCAGATACCTGCCCATCTGACGGGGTGTTTTCTCAATGTTGACGAGATAGCCCGTGATGATGAGGAAGGTCGGCATCATAAAAGACAGAATGCCAGCTTTGAGATGTGGGTACGCATTGCCGAAACTCACAATATGTATCAATATCATGAGCTGGATAAGAATGGCGCGTATCCAGTCGAGGTCT
>CAVGTD010000064.1:0-11185 GCA_963632215.1 Clostridiales bacterium | reverse complement strand
ATGCGAATATTTTTGGTGCAAAAAATCCACGGCAATGTCCGCAAACCGCGCCCCGAAGGGGCAGCTGCTCATAGCCCAGGGCAGAGCCGACACGAAGTGGCGGCATCACCCTGGGTGTCCCACGCAGGACAAGTCGCGCCCTGTAAGGGCAGCTACATAATATAGGGGCAACGCCCCGCTAAGCCTATGGTATTCCGTCGCCACCTGGCCGCTCCCGAACCCGGGCGTTGCCCGGTATCAATGCAGCTGCCCCGATGGGGCGGCAACGTCCCCCAACGGGGAACCCAGGGTGACGTGTCGCCGCTTTGCGTCGCCACTCTGCCCTGGGCTATGAGCAGCTGGCCTTTCAGGCCGCGGTTTGTGGACAATTGACGCACGATGTTTCAATCAATATTTTTTGCTCCCCCACCCTTCGGGACAGCCGTTCGCGGACATTTCCACCACACATTGAACACCTTAATATATCTATAGGAGCATGAAAGGGCTGAAAGACAATCTCACATCGTCGTACATCAGCGCAATGAACAGGCTCGGCGGACGCCGCGCCCGGCAGCGCGTGGTGGCCTACGTGGAGAGCTACGACGACGTGTTCTTCTGGCGCACGCTGCTCGGGCCGCTCGAAACGGACGAGGTGTTCTTCGAGGTGATGCTGCCCTCGCGCACGTCACTGGGCAAAGGCAAGAAGACAGCACTGGCCAACGAACTGGGGAGCCGGCTCGGCAAGTGCATGATAGCCTGCGTTGACGCCGACTACGACTACCTGATGCAAGGCGCGACGGAAGCCTCGAAGGAGGTGTGCGGCAATCCCTACGTGTTCCATACCTACGCCTACGCCATTGAAAACTTTCAGTGCTACGCCCCCGCCCTGCAACAGGTTTGCGTGATGGCCACGCTCAACGACCGCCACATTTTCGACTTCGAGAAGTTTATGAGGCAATACTCCGAAGCGGTGTGGCCCTTATTCACCTGGAACGTGTGGTGCTACCGATACGGCAGGTACAAGCAGTTTTCGATGCTCGACTTCTACCGCGTGGCGCAGATAACGGACTTCAACCTGTACCACCCCGAGCGCACCATCGACCGCATACGCCATCTGGCCAACGCCAAGGTGAGCCGACTGCAAAAGCAATACCCCGAGGCCCGGAAAACGTACAAGCCCCTTTGCCGCGAACTCGAAGAGCTGGGACTTACGCCGCAGACCACCTACCTGTACATGAGGGGGCACGACGTGTTTGACGGCGTAGCCACGCCCGTACTCGCAGCCGTTTGCGAACAGCTAAGGCGAGAGCGCGAACGCGAGATAAGGAAACTGGCGGAGCACAGCGTGCAGATGCAAAACGAGCTGGCGGCCTACCAGCACGCCATGGGCGACTTTGTGGAGATGATGCGCAAGCACACGGCCTACACCGACTGTCCGCAGTACAAGCAGGCGCAAAGCGACATCCGCAAGCTCGTGACGGCGCTTAGCCAAAAACAGACGAACGATGACACTGAAAATAAAGAACATGGTATGCCCGCGCTGCATCATGGCGGTGACGGAACTCCTGGCCAAGCTGCGGCTCACGCCGGTGAGCGTGGCACTGGGCGAGGCGCATATTGAGGAAACGCTGACGGAGGAGCAGCTAACCACGCTAAGGGAACGGCTGCGCAAAATTGGCTTTGAACTCATTGAAAGCCGGGAGGAGCAAACCGTAGAGCGGATGAAAAACGCCGTGAGGGAATACGTCAGGGCCGACAAGCAGCCGGCGGAGACCTGCGCCGAATACATTGCCCGAAGCACCGGGGGCGACTACGCCGCCCAATGCCGACTGTTCGCCGCACACGAGGGGCGAACGGTGGAGAAGTTTTTCCTGTTGCAGCGCATTGAGTACGTAAAGGAACTCATTGAGTACGGCGAACTCTCGGTGAAGGAAATAGCCTGGCGCACGGGCTTCTCGAGCGTGGCGCACCTGTCGAGGCAGTTCAAGCAACTCACGGGGCTTACGCCCTCGGCCTACAAACAATGCCAAAGCGCGGAACGCAGCCCTATTGACGGAATATAGAATTTGGACTCAAAAAAAACGCAGAGCGTTACGGCGGAGAATGTGTCTCCCGTAACGCTCTGCGTTTTTAATGCTTGCCGCAAGCGGCAGCCGGATGTTACTTGATGAGTTCGTCTAGCTTCTGAGCCACGCCCTCAGCCCCGAGTCCGCTGGCTACGATTTTGCCGTCGGGACCGATGAGCAAGGTGGCGGGGATGGCGTTGATGCCGTAGGTGCGGCCGGCCTCGCTGTCCCAGCCTTTGAGGTCGGAGAGGTGGTGCCAAGGCAAGGCGAGCTTGTCGATAGCCCCCTTCCACGCAGCCTTGTCGCTGTCGAACGAAAGGCCTACGATGTCGAAGCCCTTGTCCTTGTACTTATCGTAGAGAGCCTTGACCGCCGGCATAGACTGGCGGCAGGGACCGCACCACGAAGCCCAGAAGTCGATAAGCACGTACTTTCCCTTGCCCACGTACTCGGAGAGCTTGTGCGCCTTGCCGTCAACGTCGGCGAGTTCGAGGTCGGTGAACTGCGTGCCGGGCAACTGACGCTTCCAGCCCTCAATGCTCTTCTTGACACGGCCCATGATGGCGGTGTTCATGTAGACGGGGTTGCCCTCCTCGGCCAGGCTGATTACGTCCGCCTTGTCCATCATGGGGGCTACCTGCGAAAGGAAAATGGCCGGGAACTTCATTGTGCGGTTCTCTTGGCAGCACTGTTTGGTGAGGGAGAGGATTGTCGACTCGCACTCTTCCATGCCGCTCTCTATGCGCTGCATCACGCTGTCGGGGATTTCCTTGCCGGCACGACGGTAGTCGTAGTACTCGCTGCTGAGGGCGCGCTCGCGCTGCATATAGGGAGAGAACTTGGCCGACCATGCCGTGAGGCCGTCGTTCTCGGCCGTACCCGTCGAGGTGTCTTTGTCGAAGTCGACCGTCACGTTGCCGTCGAGCACCACGCCCGTGCCTTTCTTGGCATCGGCAATGACGTAGCCGAAGATGTTCTCGCCGGCCTCGCCCGAAATGGTGAACTTGCCGTTGACCACGTCGACGCTGTCGGGACGCTGCTGCGCGCCGTAGCGTTGCAGGTAAACTTTCTTTGTACCCTCGGGGACGTTGCCCGAAACGGTGAACTTCTGCGCCGCGGCCGGCACAGCGAGCATGGCACAGAGTGCCAAAGCGTATGTTTTCATGCTGTAATGGTTTTGGTTGTGTTTCTTATTATACATTGCCCCTTGCCACACCAAGAAAGGCGTTTTGACGGGGCTGCGAGATTGGCGTTTTCAGGTGGCAAAGCTAAACATTTTCGCCTAAAATGCTTACTTTTGCGGCATAATAAAGCACAATAGACACACTTACTACGTAATGGAAAAAAGTGACAGCGTTGTAATTATTCCTACTTACAACGAGAAAGAGAACATTGAGAACATCATCCGCGCTGTACTTTCCCTGCCCGAACACGCCTTTCACATCCTTGTTATTGACGACGGCTCGCCCGACGGCACTGCCGACATCGTGAAAGGCCTGATGGCAGACGAGTTTAAGCACGAGGTTCACCTGGTTCAGCGCACCGGCAAACTTGGGCTTGGCACGGCATACATCGCCGGCTTCAAGTGGGCCCTGGAACACGGCTACGAGTACATCTTCGAAATGGATGCCGACTTCAGCCACGCCCCCAAGGACCTGCCCCGCCTCTACAACGCCTGTGCCAACGAGGGTTACGACGTGGCCGTAGGGTCGCGCTACGTGAGCGGCGTAAACGTGGTGAACTGGCCCATGGGGCGCGTGCTGATGAGCTACTATGCCTCGAAATACGTGCGCATGGTGACGGGCGTACCTCTCCACGACACCACGGCGGGATTTGTTTGCTACCGCCGCAAAGTGCTCGAAACCATCAACCTCGACGCCATCCGTTTCAAGGGCTACGCCTTCCAGATAGAAATGAAATTCACGTCGTACAAGCTCGGCTTCAAGATAAAGGAAGTGCCGGTGGTGTTCGTCAACCGCGAACTCGGCACGAGCAAGATGAGCGGCGGCATTTTCGGCGAAGCCCTCTTCGGCGTGATGCGCCTGCGCTGGGCAGCCATGACGGGAGGCATCAAACCCGTGAAATAAGGCGGTGCACAGAACCGCGCAACAGAAACACACAGACCCACAAAACACATAGGCTGAAATGCACTTTCGTATCCAGATAAAAAACGTGGTTATCGTCAACGAGGGAGAGCAGTTTCTTGGCACCCTCGTCATTGACGACGAACGCATCGACGAGATTATTCGCGGGGCGGACGCATCGCCCGTTATTCCAGTTGACGAAACGATTGACGGCGCAGGCTGCTACGTTCTGCCCGGCGTGATAGACGACCACGTGCATTTCCGCGACCCGGGACTGACTGCGAAAGGCGACTTCTGCTCAGAGAGCCGCGCGGCGGCAGCCGGCGGCGTGACAACGGTGTTCGACATGCCAAACTGCAAGCCCCAGACCACCACGGAAGAGGCTTTTGCCGAGAAGTGGCAGATTGCCGCCTCGAAGAGCGTGGTGAACTACGGTTTCCTGTTTGGCGCAACGGCCGGCAACGCCTACGAGCTTGCAAGCCTCAACCCCCGAAAGGTGGCCGGCATCAAGCTGTTTATGGGTTCGTCGACCGGCAATATGCTCGTGGACAACGAGCGGGCATTGCGTGCCATCTTCGAGAGTGCGAAACTCCCCGTTATGGCGCATTGCGAGGACTCGAAAATAATCGACGCAAACCTGAAAGAAGCGCAAGCGGCCTACGGGAGCGACCCCGACGTTAGCCACCACGCAGAGATCCGCAGCGAGGTGGCTTGCTACCAGTCGACCGCCCTGGCCGTAAAGCTGGCGCGCGAGGCTGGCGCACGGCTTCACGTGGCTCACGTGTCGACGGCCCGCGAACTCGAACTCTTCGAGAGCGGCGACCAGCAGATAACGGCTGAGGCTTGCGTGGGACACCTGCTCTTCTGCGACGAGGACTACGCACGCCTTGGCACTCGCATCAAGGTGAACCCATCCATCAAGACAAAAGCCGACCGCGAGGCTTTGCGCCAAGCCCTGAACAACGGAAAAATTCTGACCGTCGGCACCGACCATGCGCCGCACCGCCTGAGCGAAAAGGCGGGCGGATGCGCCAAGGCGGCTTCGGGCATGCCCATCATTCAGTTCTCGCTTGTGTCGATGCTCGAACTAGTGGACAAGGGCGTGCTTACGCTCGAAAGACTCGTACAGCTGATGTGCCACAACCCGGCCGAACTGTTCCAGATTGAGAACCGCGGCTACATTCGCGAGGGCTACAAGGCCGACCTCGTAATGGTTCGCCCGAATATGCCCTGGACGCTCACGCCCAACCGCATACAGAGCAAGTGCAACTGGAGTCCGCTCGAAGGGCACGTGTTCCACTGGCGCGTGGAACGCACTTTCTGCAACGGCTTCCCCATCTTTAACCGCGGACACGTCACCGACGAGAAATTCCGCGGGCAAGCCGTCTGCTACAACCGCTGACACACCTTATATATATAGGAGTACACCTTATTATATATAGGACACCGCCGCACTGCCGTCACAATCAACACGAACAATCCCCATGCTTTACAAGATATACCAACTGTTCATCGCCCTGCCCATCATACTCGTGGCGACGGTGCTGACCGCCATTGTGACCATTGTCGGCGGACTGTTCAACGCACACGTCTTCGGTTACTATCCGGGCAAGCTGTGGTCGATGCTCATCTGCCGCGTGCTGCTTCTGCCCATCAAGGTGGAAGGGCGGCAGCACATTGACCAAAAGCAGAGCTACGTATTCGTGGCCAACCACCAAGGGCCGATGGACATCTTCCTTATTTACGGCTTCTTGGGGCGCAACTTCAAGTGGATGATGAAGAAGGCTCTGCGCAAAATGCCGCTCGTAGGCTACGCTTGCGAACGGGCGCGCCACATCTTTGTGGACAAGTCGGGACCGAAAGCCATTAAGGACACCATCGAACAAGCCCGCGCCACCTTGCAGGGCGGCACGTCGCTCGTGGTGTTCCCCGAAGGATCGCGCACGTTTACGGGACACATGGGCATCTTCCGCAAGGGAGCATTCCAGCTTGCCGACGACTTGCAGCTGCCGGTTGTACCCGTCACCATCGACGGCTCGTTCGACGTGCTGACGCGCATGGCGGGCGTGAGCTTCGTGAACCGCCACCGTATGCGCCTCGTCATACACAAGCCCATCTTCCCCACCTCGCACAGCGCGGAGGACATCAAGCAAACAATGGAGGAGGCATACCGTGTCATCATGGCGGACCTTCCCGAAAAATACCAGGGCTACGTCAAGAACGACGACCAATAAAGCCCCTTTCACAGACGAAACACATACAACGCAAAACAATAATCACACATCATGGATAATCAACTGATTGCTCAGTGCGAGCAAGTAGCTAACGAATGGCTCAACTCGAGCTGTTACGACGAAGAAACAAAGAAGGGCGTAAAAGCCATGGTCGAGAACAGCGACAAAACGGAGCTTATCGACTCTTTCTATAAAACGCTCGAATTCGGCACGGGCGGTCTGCGCGGCATTATGGGCCCCGGCACCAACCGCATGAACATCTACACCGTGGGCGCAGCCACTCAGAGCCTCTCGAACTACCTGAACCTCAACTTCAAGGACCGCGACCAAATCAGCGTTGTGGTGGGTCACGACTGCCGCAACAACAGCCGCCTCTTTGCCGAAACGGCCGCCAACATCTTCTCGGCCAACGGCATCAAGGTTTACCTCTTCGAGGATATGCGCCCCACGCCTGAAATGTCGTTCGCCATCCGCCACCTTGGCTGCCAGAGCGGCATCATCCTCACCGCCAGCCACAACCCCAAGGAGTACAACGGCTATAAGGCATACTGGGACGACGGCGCACAGGTGCTTGCCCCGCACGACACGGGCATCATCGCCGAGGTGAACAAGGTAAAGGTGGAGGACATCAAGTTTGAGGGTCGCCCCGAACTCATCGAGATTATCGGCAAGGATATCGACAAGATTTACCTCGACAAGGTTCACTCGCTGAGCATCGACCCCGAATGCATCAAGCGCCAGAAGGACTTGAAGATTGTCTACACGCCGCTCCACGGCACGGGCATGATGCTCATCCCCGACTCGCTGAAGCTCTGGGGCTTCGAGAACGTGCACTGCGTGCCCGAGCAGATGGTAAAGGACGGCAACTTCCCCACCGTGAAAAGCCCGAACCCTGAAAACGGCGAGGCACTGACCATGGCTCTCGAACTGGCCAAGAGCATCGACGCCGACATCGTGATGGCTTCTGACCCCGACGCTGACCGCGTGGGCATGGCCTGCAAGAACGACAAGGGCGAATGGGTACTCGTCGACGGCAACCAGACGTGCATGATTTTCCTCTACTACATCATCATGAACCGCAAGGCTCAGGGAAAGATGCAGCCCAACGACTTCATCGTGAAGACTATCGTGACCACCGAACTCATCAAGGCCATTGCCGAGAAGAACGAGATAAAGATGTTCGACTGCTACACGGGCTTCAAGTGGATTGCCCGCCTCATCCGTCTGAACGAGGGCAAACTGCAGTACATCGGCGGCGGCGAAGAGAGCTACGGCTTCCTGGCCGAGGACTTCTGCCGCGACAAGGACGCAGTATCGGCTTGCTCGCTCCTTGCTGAGATTTGCGCTTGGGCCAAGGACCAGGGCAAGACGCTCTACGACGTGCTGATGGAAATCTACGTGGAATACGGCTTGGCAGTGAACAAGACTATCAACGTGGTGAAGCCGGGCAAGACGGGCGCAGACGAAATCAAGGCTATGATGGAGAACTTCCGCACGAACCGTCCTACGGAAATCGCCGGTTCGAAGGTAGTTTGCACCAAGGACTACGAGGCTCTCAAGGAGTACGACGCTGAGGGCAACGCCAAGGCTCTCGACGAATACGACTTCCCCGAAAAGAGCAACGTGCTGCAGTGGTACACCGAAGACGGCACAAAGGTGAGCGTCCGTCCCTCCGGCACAGAACCTAAAATCAAGTTCTACATTGAGGTAAAAGCCGAGATGCATTGTCCCAAGTGCTACGTGGGCGCAGTGGCCGACGCACAGGAGAAGATCACCGCCGTGACCGAAAGTCTGGGACTCTAAACCGAAACTAAATGACCGTAACAAGGCGGGGGAGTGCTGCTCTCCCGCCTTTCTCATTCCGAAACATGACATATTACTTTCTGTTCTGCCACGACGAGCTATTGCTCACGGCAGACAACCTCGTTCCTACGGGCGACGAGCCTCCCATCCCCCTCGAACCTTGGCAGCAGCTGCACCGTCTGCCCTCGCTGGGCAACTGCGAATGTCGAACGGCACGCCTCGAAACGCCGTACACTGAGGGCGGTTTCCAAATGATGCCACTCCGCGCCTCGTTCGACGTGCTGGCACCCGACGTGTACGCCATGGCGGGCAAGGCACGCGAAATCCTCTATTGGGACCAAAACACGCGTTTCTGCGGCGTATGTGGTGCGCCGATGAAACTCCATACCGACATATCGAAACGCTGTACCAACTGCGGCAAGGAGGTGTGGCCCTCGCTCGCCACCGCCATCATCGTGGCCGTGACGCGCAACGACAACAACGAGATACTCCTCGTGCAAAGCAAGAAATTCAAGAAGGACTACCTCGGTCTGGTGGCCGGCTTCGTCGAAACGGGCGAAACGCTCGAGGAATGCCTGCGCCGCGAGGTGATGGAGGAGACGAACGTCAGGGTGAAAAACATCCGCTACCTGGCCTCGCAGCCCTGGCCCTACCCCAGCGGACTGATGGTGGGCTTCATGGCCGACTACGACGGCGGCGAACTCTCTATTCAGCGTTCTGAACTGAACAAGGGCGGATGGTACAGCCGCGACAATATGCCCGCCATACCCGGCGAGGTAAGTCTGGCGCGCCGCATCATTGACCATTGGCTCGCAATGAAGAAATGATTTTCTACGTGCAAGGTTTGGGCGTTCTCCGTGTTTAAGAAGCGTATAAGAACCGCACAGACAGGCATTCAGCAAAAAAGAACCCGAAGATTGTGACCGAAGAACAACTCGCGATCAGCCTCAAACAAGGCGACAACTCGGCACGCAAGGCGTTGTACGAACGTTTTGCAGGGCGATTGTTGGCTCTTTGCTACCGCTACGTGGGCAACCGCGAAGAGGCGGAGGACGTGATGCACGACGCATTCATTCTGGTGTTTGACCGCATTGAGAAGTTCAAATACCAGGGCGAAGGCTCGCTCACGGCATGGCTGACAAGGGTATTCACCAACTATACGCTTTCCTACCTGAGCCGTTCGCGGAAATGGGCGACCGAGGATGCCGAGGCAATCCCCGACATAGCCGATGACGACCCGCCGCCACCGCAAATCGACACGCGCGAGATTATGCGGCTCATCGCCGAACTCCCCACTGGCTACCGCACGGTGCTAAACCTCTACCTCGTTGAGGGATGGAGCCATGCCGAGATTGCCGCCGAACTCCACATAAAGGAAAGCACATCCGCCTCGCAGTACCTCCGGGCAAAGAAACTGCTGCAACAAAAAATCACGGACTACCTTAAACAGCACGACCAATGAAGAACTTGACAGACTGGGAAAACAGCCTCCGCCAGCAGCTTAGCGGCGCAGAGGAGGAAGTCCCTTCATCGGGCTGGGAAAAGCTCATGGAACGCATGGCAAGCGGCGGCACGTCTGAGCCGCTCGCCCACCCTGCCATGTCCGCGAAAAAGCCGTTGGGACTTCGTTTGTGGAAGATAGCCGCGCCCATTACTGCCGCAGCGGCTTGCGCAGCCGTGGCGTTCCTTTTCTTCCAGCACAACGAGAACAATTTGGGCAAGCAGGTAGCAAAACTAAACAAGGCGCACGCCCCGTCGGTTTCGCCTAAAGCGGACATCCTTTCGCCCGACAATACGGAGAAAGCATTGGCGCAGAGCTTGCCTAAACGCCCGTTGACCGCAAAAATCAGAACTTATAAAGTTTGCACGCCGCAAACGCAGGACTTAGAATGCGACAGTGTAAAAGAGGCAGCCGCGGCCGAAACCACCCAAATATTTGAAGCATCGGCGCATGAGCCTGGCGCAAAAGAAAGCATCCGCCACGAGAACAGCGAGACGACTAGTGCCAAAGTGCAGCAAAAGCCGTTAGGGCAAACCGCCCTTGCCTATATAAGGAATGGGCGTAAAAAGAGCGTCAGCCACGTGCCTTCGCTCAGTCTCTACTCCGCGGCGGGCAGCACAGCCAGTGCTTCGCAGGCTGGATACGTCATGGTGGCGGCCACCAGCACTTTGCAGAACTCCACCAACAACAAGGTTTCCCCCAACGAGGCATTGGGCGCAGTGACGCAGAGCAACCTCAACCAATACGCCGACAGCCGCGTCACGCACAAAATGCCGGTAAGGGTGGGATTGTCGGTGAACGTTCCCCTCACCAGCCGCCTCTCGCTCCACACAGGACTTAACTACACGCTGCTTTCATCGGAAATCGTTTCTGGCACGGACAACTCATACTATCAGACTGACCAAACGCTGCACTACGTGGGCTTGCCCGTCGGTGTAAGCTACGCGTTTCTCAACACTCGCTACATCGACCTTTACGGCTCAGCCGGCGTAGAAATCGACAAATGCGTTAAGGGACTGCAAACGACGAATTTCAACGCGAACAACGCATTCAAGGCGCAGGTAGAGACGGAGGAGAACATCGGAAAATCTGTTTGGCAATCGTCCGCCAATGTAAGTCTGGGCTTCCAGTTCAACATCGTTCCCACCGTGGGCATCTACGCCGAACCGGGCGTAACCTACTACCCCTCCGACGGAAGTTCGCTCCTGACCGTCTGGCGCGACAAGCCGTGGCAGTTTAGCCTTCAAGTGGGATTGCGCCTCTCGCCGTTCAAAGCAAAGAAATAACAGACTTCCACCAAAAACGTCTGCGTCCCCAACTCACTTTTCGCTGGAGGCACAGACGTTTCTTGCGTTTGTACCCTAGGGGTAGGGTGTTCAAAATACGGACGTTCTCAGTGCAAAAAAGTAGTGACGATGTCTAGCGAAAAAGGCTGAAAGCCTTTAAGTCCCTAGCCCAGGGCAACGCCCTGGGTAAAGTATAGGGGTGGTTTGCGCCCTGAAAGGGCAGCAGTAAAAG
>CAVGTD010000063.1:0-11473 GCA_963632215.1 Clostridiales bacterium | reverse complement strand
TTTGACCCATAGAGACATACTACGAAAAAATACCACGCAATTTGACCCATAGACCTAAAAAGAGCGTTGGCAAGGGACGGGGAGTCCGTTTGCCAACGCTTATGTTTTTCCCGGCGGGTGGGGGAGTGTTCGCCACTGGGGGCTTAGAAAGTCTTGTCGTAGACGGGGGGAGTTGTTACGCCGTGTTTCTCGAACGTGGCGGCAATGAATGCCTGCTGCTCGGCGTTGATGGGCTTTTCGCCCTCTTTGAGGTGGTAGTAAAGTCCTTTTCCGAAGTGTTCAATAAGATCCTGCTTGATGGCTGAGGCTACCGACGTGCTTACTTCATCGTAGATGTTTGTCATGCCTTGGGCCAATCCCTCGTGGGTCTTGCTTGTATTTGTGTTCATCGTTGTTTTAGTTGTGTGAAATTTCTATGCGAAAGTAAGCATTCGTTCCCGAAAGACAAAGCCGCAGGTTGAAAACTTGCTTTCCCCGCGTCCGTGTTTTTTCGCTTGTCGCCGTTGCCCCTTAACGCAGCAAAGGCCTCCGCCATGAGCGGAAGCCTTTGCATTATTGTTTGGTTGGGCTGTGCCTAACGGGTTATTCGGCGTTGCTCCAATCCTCCTTGGTCTTGCGTACGTAGGACGCGTAGCGGCGCTGAGCGGCGCGCTTCGTTTCGTCGTAGAGTTCCTGAGCCTGTTCGGGGAGAGCCTTCTTCAATGAGAGGAAACGCACCTCGTGGTCGAGGTAATCCTGGAAGAGGTCCCAGTTGGGTTCCTTGGAGTCGAGCGTGAAGGGGTTCTTGCCCTGCTCCGCGAGCTCGGGGTTGAAGCGCCACAGGTGCCAGTATCCGCAAGCCACTGCACGGCCTTCCTCAGCCTGGCTGCGTCCCATGCCGCCCTTGATCTTCAGACCGTGGTTGATACAGGGAGCGTAGGCGATGATGAGCGAGGGACCGTGGTAAGCCTCGGCCTCGCGGAATGCCTTCAAGCACTGAGCCTGGTCGGCGCCCATGGCCACCTGAGCCACGTAGACGTAGCCGTAAGTGGCCTGCATCATGCCGAGGTCCTTCTTCGTCACGCGCTTGCCGGCGGCGGCAAACTGGGCGATGGCGCCGATAGGAGTAGACTTCGAGGCCTGGCCGCCCGTGTTGGAGTAAACCTCCGTGTCGAGCACGAGAATGTTCACGTCCTCGCCGCTTGCCAATACGTGGTCGAGACCGCCGTAGCCGATGTCGTAAGAGGCACCGTCGCCGCCGATGATCCACTGGCTGCGCTTGGTGAGGAAGTGCGAGAGTTCGCTGAGCTGCTTGCAAGTGGGGCAGCCCTTTTCAGCGCCGGCCTTAATCATAGGCTCGAGCTTTTCGGCTGCCGCACGGCTTGCCGTAGCGTCGTCCTGACCCTCAATCCATTCCTGAGCGGCTGCCTTGAAGTCGGCAGGCACGTCGGCATCGGCTATTGCGCCCTCGAAGAGCGACTGGATGCGTGCGCGCATCTTCTTGTTGGCAAGGATCATACCCATGCCGAACTCGCAGAAGTCCTCGAACAGAGAGTTTGCCCAAGCGGGACCCTGGCCCTTTTCGTTGGTGGTGTAGGGAGTTGAGGGGATAGAACCCGAATAGATTGACGAGCAGCCCGTAGCGTTGGCCACCATCTGACGGTCGCCGAAGAGCTGGCTGACGAGTTTCACGTAGGGAGTTTCGCCGCAGCCCGAGCATGCGCCGGAGAACTCGAAGAGCGGAGTGGCGAACTGCGAGTTCTTGGGGTTCTGCTTGATGTCGATGAGGCCTTGTTTGCTCTTCACGTTCTTCACGCAGTAGTCCCAGTTGGCAGCTTCGCCGAGCTGGCCTTCGAGGGGAACCATTTCGAGAGCCTTGTTGCCCTTCAAGCCGGGGCAAACGTCTACGCAGTTGCCGCAGCCGAGGCAGTCCATTACGTCAACCTGCTGCACGAAGTGCATGCCCTTCATGGCGGCGGGCGCCTTCATTTCGATGCCTTCGCCGGCAAAGCCTTTCAGTTCCTCGTTGTCGAGCACGAAGGGACGGATGGCAGCGTGGGGGCACACAAAGTCGCACTTGTTGCACTGGATGCAGTTCTCCTTGTGCCAAACCGGCACGAAGGCTGCTACGCCGCGCTTTTCGTAGGCGGCAGTGCCCTGTTGCCAAGTGCCGTCCTCCGACACCTTGTATGCGCTGACGGGGAGCAGGTCGCCGTTTTGCGCGTTGATGGGGCGTACGATGTCTGAGATGAACGCGGGTTCGTCGCGCACAACCTTTTCGTCCTCGGGGAGCGATGCCCAAGCGGCGTCGACGGGGAGCTGCTTGTACTCGCCGCCGCGGTCAACGGCCTGGTAGTTCTTGTCGACGATGTCCTGGCCCTTCTTGCTGTACGACTTCACGATGAACTTCTTCATCTGCTCTACGGCAAGGTCTACGGGGATTACGCCCGTGATGCGGAAGAACGCGGACTGCAGGATGGTGTTCGTGCGGTTGCCGAGACCGATTTCCTGCGCAATCTTCGTGGCGTTGATATAGTAAACCGTGATGTTGTGTTCGGCGAAATAGCGCTTCACGTTGTTGGGCAGGTTGCTGGCCAGCTCGTCGCCCTCCCAGATGGTGTTGAGCAGGAACGTGCCGTTGTCGCGCAGGCCGCGGAGCACGTCGTACATGTGCAGGTATGCCTGAACGTGGCAAGCCACGAAGTTAGGCGTCTTGATCTGGTAAGTGGAACGGATGGGGTGGTCGCCGAAACGAAGGTGAGAGCAGGTGAAGCCGCCCGACTTTTTGGAGTCGTACGAGAAGTAAGCCTGACAATACTTGTCGGTGTTGTCGCCGATGATCTTGATGGAGTTCTTGTTGGCGCCCACCGTACCGTCTGCGCCGAGGCCGTAGAACTTAGCCTCGAAGATGCCTTCGCCGCCGAGAGCCATTTCCTTCTCCAAGGGGAGCGAGTGGAAAGTAACGTCGTCGACGATGCCCACGGTGAAGTGGTCCTTGGGCTGGGGCAGGGCGAGGTTGTCGTAAACGGAGATGATCATGGTCGGCGTGGTGTCGCACGAGCCAAGACCGTAGCGGCCGCCCACGATGAGGGGACGGTTCTCTACGTCGTAGAATGCGTCCTTCACGTCGAGGTAGAGAGGCTCGCCGTTTGCGCCCGGCTCCTTTGTGCGGTCGAGCACGGCAATCTTCTTGCAAGTCTTGGGCACTGCGGCAAGCAGGTGCTTCACAGAGAACGGACGGTAGAGGTGAACGCTAACCATACCCACCTTCTCGCCCTTGGCGTTGAGGTAGTCGATGGCTTCGCGGGCAGCCTCGGTTGCCGAACCCATGCAGATGATTACGCGCTCAGCGTCGTCGGCACCGTAGTAGCTGAAGAGCTTGTACTCGCGGCCCGTGATTTTGCTGATGGCGTTCATGTATTTCTCTACGGCGGCGGGAACGGAGTCGTAGTAGGGGTTGCAAACCTCGCGGTGAGCGAAGAAAGTCTCGGGGTTCTCGGCCATGCCTCGTGCCACGGGGTGTTCGGGGGTGAGGGCGCGGCTGCGGAACTCGCTGACCTTGTCCATGGGGACGAGCGGACGGATGTCTTCCTGGTCCATCACCTCAATCTTCTGGTACTCGTGCGAAGTGCGGAAGCCGTCGAAGAAATTGATGAACGGCACGCGCGTTTCGAGGGCGGCGAGGTGGGCCACTGCGGAGAGGTCCATCACCTCCTGCACAGAACCTTCGCAAAGCATGGCAAAGCCAGTCTGGCGGCAAGCCATCACGTCGCTGTGGTCGCCGAAGATGCAGAGCGAGTGAGTGGCGAGCGTACGGGCCGACACGTGGAACACGCAGGGAAGCAGCTCACCCGCGATTTTGTACATATTGGGAATCATCAGGAGCAAGCCCTGCGATGCGGTGAACGTGGTAGTGAGCGCGCCCGACTGCAGAGAGCCGTGCACTGCGCCGGCTGCGCCGCCTTCGCTTTGCATTTCCTGCACCTTTACGGTGTCGCCGAAGAGGTTGATGCGCC
The DNA here is from genome assembly GCA_963632215.1 of Clostridiales bacterium. Classification (GTDB taxonomy): domain Bacteria; phylum Bacteroidota; class Bacteroidia; order Bacteroidales; family Bacteroidaceae; genus Alloprevotella. The sequence goes on along the minus strand of CAVGTD010000063.1, from coordinate 7,478 downwards.
CTTGTGCCGACCATTCGTCAACGTGCTCGGCCATGGGAGACGACGGAGTGATGGGGTAGATGGCAGCAACCTCGGAGAACATGTACGCGATGTGCGCAGCGGCCTGGTTGCCGTCACAAGTAATAAACTTCTTGTTTGCCATGAGTTTTTGTATTTGGCAGAGAGCCGTGCCGTTTCCGCGCCACACGCCCCGTGCCTATTATAATAGATGTGTATGTTATGTTTCTTTGCTTGATCTTTGCGTTTCCGCGCCCGGACTTGCCCAGCGTGCCCACCTGCTCAATAAAGGAAACCGAAGAGCCATAGGGGAATTTCGTTTTCGCGGCCGATGTCAGTGTTGTACTTCACGTAGATAGTGTCGGCGGCGGTTCGTATGCGGCGCATCTTGTCGCATACGCAAATGTTGGTGGAGTTGTTGATGCGGAACATTCCCAATCGCTTGCCCTTGTTCACGGTGTGGTGCCGCCACAGGCAGTTCACGAAGTACGTCTCCATGATGGTTTGCTCCGACATGCAGTTCTCCCACAGGGCGTACATCAGGTTCGCGTCGTGCAGGTAGATGGCCGCCGGCTTTTTGGGATAGCTTTCGCCCGGGTGGTGCACCATGTTGATGAGGCGCGTCTCTTCCAGGTATTTCAGGTAGTTCATCACCGTGGCGCGTGACGTGCCTATCTCCTGCGCCAGCTTGCTCACGTTGGGCGTGGCGGGGTCGCTGATGGCAAGGAGGTAGAGCAGCTTCTTGATGCGCGAAAGGTATTTCAGCTCAATCTGCTTGTTCAGGAGCAGGTCCACCTCGATCATGTTGTTCATGGCTTTGAGCAACGCCTCGGTGAAGTTGTGGTTTTCAAGGAAGAAGGGGTAGTAGCCGTGTTGCAGATAGTCCTGAAAGTAGTGCCACGGGTGCACCTTGGGAAGTATCGTCTTGAGTATTTGCTCGTGGTTTTCGAGCAGCTGGTCGAAGGTGTAAGCCTCGAAGTTCTGGTTCGTTTCCAGGTTGATGTACTCGCGGAACGAGAAGCCGTGCAGCACGTACGTGCGGCTGATCGACGAGAGTTCCGTCTCGTCGTCGCCCTCGCCCATGTTCACCGACGTGGTGGCGTAGACGATGCGCAGGTACGGGTAGCGGTGGTAGCACTCGCAGAGCTGCTCGCGCCAGTCGGGCAGTTTGAACGCCTGGTCGATGAGCAGCACCTGTCCGCCCTCGGCCATGAAGCGGCCGGCGAAGTCCACGATGCCGTGAGCCTGAAAGTAGAAGCTGTTAAGGTTGATGTAGAGGCATTGACGAAGCCGTATGTCAAAGTTCTCCTTGGCATACTGCAAGAGAAAAGATGTACGTCCCACGCCGCGCGGGCCTTTAATGCCAATCATGCGGTAGCTCCAGTCGATTGTGTCCATCAACGAACGGCGTACCGGCGCATTGAAGTGCTCCATCAGATAGGCGTGCGATTTGAAAAACGTCTCCATCTTGATATAATGTTTTCGGTATAAAAATCATTGCAAAGTTACTAACTCGAAATCGAACTTGCAAAGCATAGATAGCATTTTTTCGGTATAATGGTTAGGCGCGACAGGGTGCGGATGGCTTGCTCAAAGCGGCTAAACAAGGCGGATGAAAAAAGGAGCGCAACCGCAATTGCGGCCACGCTCCTTTTAATCGGTGCATATACTAATATATGTGTGTTACTTCACCAGCGTTTTCTGTCCGTTCACGATGTAGATGCCCGGGCGGGCTACTCGTTGGATGCGGCGGCCTTGCAGGTCGTAGATGCCTTGCTTGCCGGTCTGCGTGGAGATTTCCGCATTGGTGATGCCGTCGACGATCTTCTTGTACGTAGCCTTTACGGTGACGTATCCTTCCACCGTGCCTTGGTAGTCCTCGTTGCCCGTTACGGCGGTGAGGGTGTAGCCGTCGAGGGTGGGGATGGCGAGCGTGTACTCGCTGCCGGCGTTGAGCAGGGCGGTGGTTTCGCTCAGCGTTTTAGCGTCCTCGTCGAGGCAAACGACAGAAACGGTGTACATGGGCTGCGCGTAGAATGTGCTGATGCGGATGGGGTGTCCCGTGCCGCCGTCCCAGCCAACGAGGTCGCCGCTTTCGAGGCCGTCCCAGTACTGGCCGTTAGAACCCTTGATGTTCCACGTTTCGCCGTCGGAGTTGAGCGTGAACGTGAACGAGCCGCCCGTCTTGGCTGCGGTGGTGGGCTGCGAACGGGTGAGCAGAGGCACGTAGAGGCTGGTGTATTCGTTCTTCACCTTGAACGTCTTTCCGCTGCCGTCGAGCGTCCATACGGCTGTGGGCTGCAAGCCCTCGGCCGACGTGCTGCGGTTGATGCGGCTGTTGTCGGTTTGGATGAGGCGGTAGCCTGAGCGGTTGCTGGCGGTGGTGGCGTCGTAGAGCAGGTAACTCTTTCCGTTTTCGATGGTTGTCACCGCATTGCCGTCCTTCTTCACGCCCGTGATGGCGTCAGTGGAGTAAACGGCGTTGATGGCGATGTCGGCGGTCGGCGTAATCGTCTGGCCGTTCTCCACGTCGGAGCTTTCGAGCGTGTAGTACTTGGGCGAGGGGAGGGCTACGGTGTAGTCTTCGCCCACGGGTACGGTTACGTCCTCGGCCTCGATGAGCGCGCCCTTGCTGTCGGTGCAGTTGAACGACACGGAGTAGGCCGAACGCTTGTAAGTCAGCGTGTAGGCGTTGTCGCCCGTGGCGGTGATGTCCTGAATGGTGTTGTTCTTAATAGTGGGGCAAACGTCGGCCGTCACTTCCGTGCCGACGGGCAGGCTGCGGGTGAACGTGCCGAGCGAGCCGCCCTTGTCGTCTACGCAGTTGAACGTCACGACAGCCACCTCCTGAATGTTCCAGCCTGAACCCTGCTTGTAGGCTGCGTCGCCGTCGCTGCTCACCGTCGAACCGGCGTTGACCGTTCCGGCAGGGATGGGGAAGAGGCTCTTGCCGCTTACCTTCAAGCGGTAGTCTTCGGTGGAGGGCACGTAGCTGATGGTTACGGCGGGCGAACTTACGTCGCTTGCCACCGTAGCTGCGCTGCCAAGGCGCGCGGTGTACGAGCCGATGGCGGCAATGTAGCGGCCGGTCGAGGCGTTTTTGAGGTTGAGCGTCTGCGAACCGTCGGCGTTGACCGTTGCGCTTTCCACCGTCCAAGCGTTGTGGGCGTCGGCGTCTGCGCTGTGCTGGAGGCTGGTCGTCTTGCCGCCGTCGGTGAGAGCCGTGCCGGCAAAGTCGTCGATGGCGTTGGTAAACTCGTACGTCTTGCCCTCTTCAAGGTAGTCGAAGGTGATGGGAGTGACATTGCCGCCGTAGTCCTCCATGGGCGAGAACTCCCACTGGCCGCCGGCACCGTTTGTCGGGTCGCTGTACACGTTTACGGCCAATCCCTGTCCGCTCATCGAGGAGTTGAAGTACTGCCCGCTCACCTGGTCGCTCGCGATGGTGTAATAGTAGTTGTTGCCCTTTGTGCCGTACGCGCCCGTGCCGAGCTGGAGGTTGTAGTGCTTCGTCGAGTTGTCGTACGTCCAGCGTCCGGAGGTGCTTGTAGCGGTCGGATTGGGGTTGACCGAACCGTTGGGCTGCGCCTTGCAAACAAGGGCGTACTTGCCGGCATTGTCGGGGTCTTCCTCAATGCTCCACCACTGGTTGTCGTAGTTGTCGGCGGTTGAGGCGGCCTGCGTGTTGGTCCAAAGGCGACCCACCGCTGCGCCATTTGCGCTGTAAGTGGTGAGCAGCGAAGAACCCTCGCCGATGAGTTCGATGCAGCGGTCCTTGCGCGTAGCGTCCGTTCCGCCCGAGATGAGCCGGTAGTAGTACTTCTTGTCGGCCGTGTTGGCGTGGGGCATCACGCGGGTGTCGTCGCCGTCGGGCTGCGTGTAGCCAATCATGTAGTACTTGCAGTACTTGTAGTTGCCGTAGTTGAGCATCACCGTATCGGCCGACATACGCTTGCGGAAGTCCTCAAAGTCCTTGTTGGCTTCCGTGGTCCATCCGCGTTCGGCGATGGCAATCAGACGGGGCAGGGCGAGCCACTCCATATAGTCCGCGTCAGACACGTGTTCCGTCCAAAACGTTCCCTGCACGCCGTAGTCAGTCGCGTCGGGGATAGCCTGGTTGTAGGTGGCTTTCACGTCGTCTGTGCCGTAACCTGCGCCGGGAGGGTCAAACTGCGAGTTGCCCTGCTTGCGGTTGATGTAGTACGGTCCCCAAGGGGTATAGATGTTGGGCAGTCCGAGTTCCTTGGCCTTAGCGGCGGCGGCTTCGGGCCCCGTCCAGCAGTAAACGGTTGCGCCGGTGGCTTTCATGATGTCGAGGTCTGCGCCCGAGGCGGTGATGCCCTCGTTCCATACGGCCAGCTTGCGGCCTTTCGACTTCACGAACTCAGCCATCTCCTGAATGAAGTGGCTTTGCAGCTGACGGTAGCTCGTCAGGCCGAGGCTCTTGTAGGCGGCCTGGCATTCGGCGTTGTTCTCCCAAGCCGTCGAGGGACATTCGTCGCCGCCGATGTGGAGGTATTCGCCCGGGAAGAGTTCCATCAGTTCTTCGAGGATGTCCTTCGTAAACTGCACCGCGTCGGGGTTGGCCACGTTCATCACGTCGTTGAAAATGCCGCCGTCGCTCTGGATTACGTGCGAGCCGTTGGGCGTGCAGCTGAACTCCGGGTAGGCCGTGAGGGCGGCGCAGAAGTGGCCGGGCATATCGATTTCGGGGATGATGGTGATGTGACGCTCAGCGGCGTAGGCCACCACGTCCTTAATCTCGTCCTGCGTATAGTAGTAGGGGCCGTAAGGCTTGTTTATCCAGTACTGCGTAAGCTCGTACATGTCCGTAAAGCGGCTGTTGGGCGCAATGCTGCCCACGCTCGTAAGCTTCGGATACTTCTTTATCTCCACGCGCCATCCCTGGTCGTCGCTCAGGTGCCAGTGGAAAGCGTTCATTTTGTAGTACGACATCACGTCAATCATGCGCTTCACCTCTTCTACCGTGAAGAAGTGGCGCGCCACGTCGAGCATAAAGCCGCGGTACTCAAATCGCGGTTCGTCGGTGATGTTCAGGCGGGGCAGGGTGTAGGTGGTGACGGATGCGTCCTTCACGCCCGCCATCACGTTGGCGGGGAGCAGTTTCTTGATGCTCTGGAAAGCGTAGAACACGCCCAAGGCGTTCTTCGCCTTCACCGTCACGCCCGTGCCGTTGATGGTCAGCGTGTAGGCTTCGTCCTTGGTGGAGCTGCCGGTTAGCTTCTCCACGCGGAACAGAGCCGTGTCGTCGCCGCTCGCCACCGTGACGGTTGCGCCCGTAACGTCGCCGTAAAGTGTTGCAAATCGGTTGATTTCGGTTACGCTCTCTTCGTCCACGTCGCCGTAGCTGATGGTGAACGCGTTGGGCAGGTCAAGCGTGCCGCTGTACACGTTCATCGTCTTGGGACGCGGGGTGAGGTTTACAAAGGTCTGCGCCTCGGCGGCGGTCCAGGGCAGGAGAACCAGCGCAAGGAGCAGTCCAAACAGTTTGTGTCTCATGTTTTTCGTTGTGTATAGGGTTAAGTTATATGTCAGAGTGTTGCCCGTTGGCGCGCCAGTCTTCGCGGCAGCGTCTGCCCAACGGGGGGGCTTGCAGGGCAAAGGTAAGTAATTAGCCGCAAAGTTGTGCCTTCGTGCGCCTATTTGCTTGTTTCAGACGGCACTTCGAAACGGGGCGAAGAGACGATTTTCGGCTACAACTGGGGGCGACCTCGGAATTTGTGCATACATTTGCAGTTGTCGGGGCGTTTGTTCCCCGGAGAGAAAAAACACCTATTCTTATGCGCGACTTTAAAGACATTCGGATTGCCGTAGCCGGTACGGGCTACGTCGGACTTAGTATTGCCACCTTGCTGGCTCAGCACCACCGCGTGACGGCTGTGGACGTTATTCCCGAAAAGGTTGACAAACTCAACCGCAAGATTTCCCCCATACAAGACGATTACATCGAGAAATACCTGGCCGAGAAGCCTCTCGACCTCACCGCCACGCTCGACGGACGGGCGGCGTACGCCGAAGCCGACTTCGTGGTCATTGCAGCCCCCACGAACTACGATCCTGTGATGAACCACTTTGACACCAGCCACGTGGAAGAGGTGATCGACCTCGTGCTTGAGGTAAACCCCAAGGCGGTGATGGTCATCAAGTCGACTATTCCCGTGGGTTATACCCGCAGCCTTTACCTTAAATACGCGCAACGGGGCGTAAAGGAGTTCAACCTGCTCTTTTCCCCCGAGTTCCTGCGCGAGAGCAAGGCTCTTTACGACAACCTCTATCCGAGCCGCATCATCGTGGGCTATCCCAATATTATTGACCGTCCCGACTTTGCCGAGGAGAACGCAGCCATCAGTGCCGTGACCGACGTGGCGATGCTCCGCCAAGCCGCCGAAACGTTCGCAGCCCTCTTGCAGGAAGGCGCAATCAAGGAGAACATCGACACGCTCTTCATGGGCATGAAGGAAGCCGAGGCCGTGAAGCTCTTTGCCAACACCTACCTCGCCCTGCGCGTGAGCTACTTCAACGAACTCGACACCTACGCCGAGGTGAAAGGACTCAGCTCGAAAGCTATCATCGAGGGCGTAGGGCTGGATCCCCGCATCGGCACGCACTACAACAACCCGTCGTTCGGCTACGGCGGCTACTGCCTCCCGAAGGACACGAAGCAACTCTTGGCAAACTACCAGGACGTGCCGCAAAACATGATGTCGGCCATAGTAGAGTCGAATCGTACACGCAAGGACTACATCGCCGACGCCGTACTGCGCAAGGCCGGATACTACATCGGCAGCAGCCAATGGGATGCCGCCAAGGAAAAGAAATGCGTCATCGGCGTTTACCGCCTCACGATGAAGTCCAATTCCGACAATTTCCGCCAGTCGGCCATTCAGGGCATTATGAAACGTGTAAAGGCCAAGGGCGCAGAGGTTATCATCTACGAACCCACACTCGAAGACGGCGCCACCTTCTTTGGCAGCGTTGTGGTCAACGACCTCGCCCAGTTTAAGGCGCAAAGCAAGGCCATCATCGCCAATCGCTTCGACGACTGTCTGAAAGACGTGGAAGAAAAAGTGTACACGCGCGACATCTTCCGCCGCGACTAATAGACCGTTTTCCCTACAAGATAAAGCAGCAAACATGGACATTACAGGATACCGCTTGTCGTCAACGGAAGAACCCACCGACGAAATGCTCCACGAACTGATGAGCCAGGTGGCGGAGTCGGCAAGGGAAAGCTCTGCCAACGTCAAGTTGGTGCTGCAACGAAAGATGCAGGAGACTATTGAGGAAATGAAGAAGTTGCGCCAAGTCTATTCGCAAGAAAACTAAGGATTATGGAAAAAACTCTCCGTCCCGTATTGTGCGTGGTTGCCGGACCGAATGGTTCTGGCAAGACATCAACAACGCAAAAACTCCTTGCCAATGAATGGGCGGCGGACAGCATTTACATCAATCCCGACAAC
>CAVGTD010000062.1:0-11854 GCA_963632215.1 Clostridiales bacterium | reverse complement strand
ATCAATCGATTGAAGGAAGAAGGCTTTATTCGTCGAGTTGGAGGCGATTTCGGAGGCCATTGGGAAGTACTGAAGGACTAACGGTCCCGAAGCAGCAGTCTATGCCAATTCCTATTTTTGTTTATCCTTTCCTCGATTAGCAAGTTGTAAATTACTCTCTAAAAGTAAACGGAAGACTATAAGTAGTTGGTAATCAGTAGCGGATATATTTGAGGAGGTGAAGTAAGCACAGACAGCTACCGAAAGTATAAATAACCAAATCCGCATGGCTCAATGAGAGTCATGCGGATTTTCTTTTTGCCGCGTTTTGCTCTGTAATACGCAAGCGAGTGTGTTCCGCTTTTGTCTTGACATTGCCGAATTTCTATGTCGTTGGTGTCGAGAAAATCGATTCCGACGAGGATGATAATTCTGGAACTACCAGTAATCAAGGTAGTCGGAAAGGTGGTCAGACCGGTGAGGAGGAAACCATCAATACAATTCTACAACTGATAAAGACCAATCTTGCATTTACAAGAAACGCCCTTGCAGCGACTATTGCGAATCTTCCCGAAGCACTGTCCATGCGCCCACCGGATCGGGTTTACCCATCGGCAAGCCATTTCCAGACGGGGACGACCTCTATTATAAGCCCGTCTTTCTCAATTGTCATTTCTTCATCGTAGGTGACTACCGCGGCTTTTTTGAGGGGGTGGATTTTGTGGAGGGCAAGCAATGCCGAGATTTCCCGCTTGCGGGTGGCTTCGTCCGAAAGGCTGTACGAGGCTTGTATGGCGACTGCCTCTTGGGGAACGAAAAAGTCTACTTCGATGTTTCGGTTGTAATAATAGAGGTTGGGCGTTTCTGCGTCCTTGTTGTATTTTTTGTAGAGAGTGATGGCGCAAAGGTTTTCGAGCAAGGGCGACACGCTGTCGGTCAGGAAAATGTTCAGCAAGCCGTTGTCAGTGAAGTAGTGTTTCTTCGCCGTTTCTTTCTCTGCGAATTTCGAGGCGTAGTTGTCGAGCGTGAACATCAGGCAAGCCTCTTTGGCGTAGCGCACGTAGTCTATAATCGAGGCGGTGCTGGTAGACGTGCCTGCGTTCTTCACCATATTGGCAAGGCGGTTATAGGCCGTGGGCTGCATCACGTTCTCCGCCAGTCTTTTCATGGCAAGCCGCAAAGCCTGCTCGTTCTTTACGTTGTTCCGCTGTATCACGTCGCCGAGTACAATCTTCTCGTAGAGTCCGTTGAGCCAATGGCGCTTGTTTTTATAGAGGAGAAGTTCGGGAAATCCGCCCCAACGGAAGTATTCCGCAAAAAGTAGCTGCACGGTGTTTTTCTGCTTTCCGTACTGCCAATCGGCTTCGAGGATTACGCCATTGGCCGCAAGGTATTCCTTGAACGAATAGGGGAACACTTTCTCGTCAAAGTAGCGCGCCCCCAGCGTAGTGGCTATGTCGCGGCTCAGCATTTTGGCGTTCGACCCCGTGATGAACACCCTGTATTTCTGGTTGGCGAGCCGGCGGGCAAAATGCTCCCACCCGTCAATATTCTGTATTTCGTCGAAGAAGAAGACGGGCTTGCAAGGATAAAGCGCACTGTACGCCTGCAATATCAGGTCGAAGTCGTTCACCGTCATGCCGTAGAGTCTTTCGTCGTCGAAGTTCAGGTAAACAATTTCTCTCACGTCGTGTCCTGCGGCTATGAGCTGCTTGGCGCGCTGGTAGAGCAGGTACGACTTTCCGGCCTGGCGTATGCCTACGAGCACGTACCGCCCTTGCTCTTCAAAGTCGAACGGACGCGGACAAAGTTCCACCTCCGGCACTTCACTCTGCCCTTCTTTTATGAGGGTCTTCAATACTTCTTTTTGCATGATGCATCATTTAGTTTGCGCTGCAAAAATAAGCCATTTGTTTATCGCCGTCAAACAAATCCGCCCGGATTTGTTTACTGGCAATAAACAAATCCGCCTGTTTTTGTTTATTGCCAGTAAATAAAATCATCATCCCACGAGTGGCGGGAACGGGCTGGCGCTTCAGAGCTTGATAAAGATTTTTCGCCGGTACAACGGGTAGGTGGTCAGCCAGCACACCGCTACCATCAGTACGCCCCAAAGCGCGGCGCGCAGGGGCGTGGTTGTCATCGCGCTGAACAGGTATTTGTCCAGCCACGTGCTTACGACGTACGGCTCGCCGCCGCCGTTCGCCACGGCAGTCCGTTCTTCCGGTGGTCGGCCAGGCGGCAGCCGTCCCATGCGCAATGGTTCAGAAAATCGAACCGCTCGCCCTCGCCCTGTGTGTTCCCATTATCATGCCTACTACGGTCGCCCCCCGGAGTACGTCCAAGGAGACGAATCGCTTTGTATCTCTCACATACTTTTACCCTTTTGTTTCGGGCGATGAGTGCCGCCATTTGGAAACGGCTTTGCCCTGCGCCCGTGCCGCAAATTTACGAAAAGCCTAATATTCACCGGCATTGTGCCGCCCGAATGCCGCCCCATGCAGCCGTCTGCGCGTTTTACGTGGCAAATTTTGGAAAGCACGAGAGTTTGCCTTAAATTTGCAACGCTCGAAATGCGTAATGCAAGTTCAAGCAGCATCGGCAGTTTTTAAGGAAGCGATGCACGCCGGCAAATGGATAGGCAAACCGCGCCCTATGGGTAGGGTGTTCAAAATGCGAATATTTGTGGTGCAAAATTGCAACGACAATGTCCCTGGACCGCGCCCCAACGGGGCAGCTCCCCATAGCCCAGGGCAGAGCCGTCACGAAGTGGCGGCGTCACCCTGGGTATCCCGTGCGGGATATGTTGCGCCCTGTAAGGGCAACTGCATAATATAGGGGCAACGCCCCGCTAAGCCTATGGTATTCCGTCGCCACCTGGCCGCTCCCGAACCCGGGCGTTGCCCGGTATCAATGTAGCTGCCCCGACGGGGCGGCAACGTCCCCCAACGGGGTAACCCAGGGTGACGTGTCGCCGCGTTGCGTCGCCACTCTGCCCTGGGCTAGGAACTTTAAGGCTTTCAGCCTAACCCATTACCGATTTAGTTGAACAAATTCTTGTTCATTTGAATACTCCCGCTCCTTTTGAGCATTCCAAAACGGAAAACACAAAACGTACGTTACTAATTATGAGGAATTTCCTATTGTTCTTGTTTGCGCTCGCGCCCCTCTGCGTGAGTGCGCAGTATCAGATGCACCCCGACGAATACTACACGGCCGACAGTGCCGTGACGCTCGTGGACGGCTACGTGCAGTTCGACCGCTCGTATACCGTCAAGGGCAAGTCGCGCGCCGAAATCATGGAGCTGCTCAAAGGCTACGTCCAGCAAAACCTCGTCGACGGCGAGGAACAGCTCCCGCAGTCGCGCATCACGGAGTACACTCCCGAGACGGGTGTCGTGGCCGCGAGCATCGAGGAGTACATGTACTTCAAGCGCACCAACTGGCAAATCCACCGCGTGCGCTTCTACTACCAGCTCGTCTTCACCGTCGACGACGGCAAGTACACCGCCTCGATGCGCCGCCTGCACTACATCTACGACCCTGAGGTGACGGCCGGCGACTTCGCCGACGACCGCCGCGCGGAAAACTGGATTACGAACGACGCTGCCGTGTCGGTCAACAAAAAGGGCGTAAAGAAGCTCGCGCGCCTTTCGGGCAAGTTCCGCGTCAAGACCATCGACCGCGAGGAGGAAATATTCAAGGCCTCGGCTCTCGCCACCGGCGCGCTAGTCAAGCGCAAGGTGCAGCGAGTGGTCGACGAGGAGGAATACGTCACAGAGTAGCTCCCCCACCCCGTCGCAACGAACGAATACACATTCTTTTTAATACCTTAATTATTTTACTATGAGGAAACTCTTTCTCCTTCTGATGACTTTCTGGGGGGGGGTAACAGTGGCCTTGGCTCAGATTGAGGCAAGCACCACCGCTCCCGCCGACGGAAAGCCAGACCACCTGTACACCATGGTGAACGGAAACACCGTCTACGCCAATGGCAACACGGGTACCACGAAAACGGAGTCCAAGTACGGGCAGTTTGCGTTCTACGCCTCCTCTACGGACGGCCAGTACTACATCTACAGCTACACGGCCAAGAAGTGGCTCAGCTACACCTCGGCCGCAGAGTACTCGAACAGTACGAACTTCGTGCAGCTCACCACAGACGAGACCAGCCGCACGGCGTTCATCGTCAACAACTATTCCGGCACGCTCTATGAGCTGCAGCCCGTCACCACGAGCGGCACGGGCGACAAGTACCTCAACTGGTACCAGGGCCTGGGCAGCAACCCCCTCGACACCGACGGCGTTACCCTCGGCCTTTGGTCACAGGGCGGCAGCGCGGATGCCGGCAGCCGCTGGACGTTCAACGAGGTGATTGAGTCGCCCTCAGGCGCCACTCCCTCATTGCCCGAAAACCTCAGTTCGCTTGTAGCCTCCTACGGCACCGCCAAGACATACAACGTGGCCGTGGTATACCCGCAGCAGCAGGACGTGGCCGGCGCGGCGCAACTCGCCACCGACCAGGACAGCGTCTTTACGCTCCACAACAACATCCTCGCCGCCACCTTTGTCAAGGACAACAACCGCCTGTGGTTTGGCGGCAGCAAAGCCATGAACCTCGAAGCCGGCACCGAGCCTTTCTCCATCGCTTTCGGCACGGGCTACACCGTGCCGGCCAGCCTGATGACGCTGACCGCACTGACCACAAAAGATCTCGAAGCCGACGCTAACGCCGTGGGCGGCGCCGAGCATTTCGCCGGCAAGGCCTTGGAGGCCACCTACACCTATGCATATAAAGGGAGAACCATCAACGTTGTTTGGCGCGCCGTGCTTCGCGACGGCAGCCACTACCTGCGCACGGAGATGGAACTCCAGGGCGACAGCGTCGACATGTACAACGTCATCCCCATGATCTACAACGTCAACGCCAAGGAAGCCGGCTCTACGCCCGCCGTTGTGGGCAACACGCGCGGCGCGGTGCTGATGAGCGACAAGATTTTCGCCGGCCTTGAGCACCCCACGGCCTACAACACCGTGGGCGACTCAACGGGCGACGAGGACAAGTACAACCTCACCAAGACCTACGACGACGTGGCACTCGCCACTACCGACTGGACGGACATGGACGACACGCTCGTGCCCGACCGCATCGTCGAGACCACCGGCAAGACCAAGGCCGACATCTACGAATACACCAAGGACGGCTACGAGCTCACCGAAGGCCAAAAGGTGCAAGTGACGCTCACTTTCACAAGTGGTAACCACAAACTCTACATCGGTGGTGTAGACATGTATTCAAGTTCGGCTTCGAACATCGACGCCAACGACTACCACATGGGCTACACCGGTTCGGCCAACGACAAGAACGTCTACACCTTCATCGCCCCCCACACCGGCACCTACACCATCCGCCTCATGCTCGACGGCGTGAGCGAGAGCATCACCGCCACCAGCAAACTCTCCGTGAAGGTTTACACGCTCAAAGAGGGCGAAACCGTCAACACCGACGTCGTGCCCATTCAGGGCCGCTGGAGCCGCAACACTACGCTCGAAAAGGGCGAAACGTGGAAAATCAGCGCCGTTGTGGGCCTCGTAGCCCCGGGTCAGGCTCGCCGCTCTATCCTCGCTTACTCTGAACGCGAACGCGCAGTGCCTTGGCGCGCCAACCCTGCTTACATCAGCTGGTACGAGCTCAACATCAACCGCAACAACGCCGCCCCCGGCTCTGAAACGAGCAACATGGTGGCTTCGCAGGTCATCGACGTTGAAAAGCAGTGGTACGCCAATATGTACCAGCCTTTCGGCATCGGCCCCAACAGCTTCGTCATCGACGACGGCTGGGACACTTACGGTGAATGGCAATTCCACGCCGGTTTCCCCAATGAAATGCGCGACATCAGTGCCTTGGCCGACTCGATGGATGCCGGTGTAGGCGCATGGCTCGGCCCTGTGGGCGGCTACGGCGCAAGCGGCAACTACCGCCGCGCTTACTGGAACTCGAACAACCGCGGCGGCATGGTGCTCAGCAACCCCGCTTACTACTCCGTGTTTAAGAAGGCCGCTTCCAACCTCGTGAACAACCAGGGCACGAAGAAGGACGGCTCCAAGAGCTTCCAGTTCTTCAAGTTCGACGGCATCTCTGCTCAATTCTCAGCCGTAGGTCCCGATGATGGCGACACGGGTAACGAAAATGCAGAAGGCATCATCCGCCTCGAGCGCTACGTACGCGAAGAACTGAAGCGCGACATTTTCTTCAACACCACCGTAGGAACTTGGGCATCGCCCTTCTGGTTCCACTACACCGACGCAGTTTGGCGCCAGGAGAACGACTACGGCACTATCGGCAACAACACGATCGACCGCGAGAACTGGATTACCTACCGCGACCGCCTGGTTTACCAAAACTTCGTGAAGAACAGCCCCGTGTGCCCCATCAACACATTGATGACTCACGGATTTATCCTTTCGAGCTACGGTTCAGTCAGCAAGAACATGGACTACGAGGCCGTGCGCCGCGAGCTCCGCTGCGCCTTTGCCTGCGGCAGCGGCATGGTTGAGCTTTACAACGACTACGCTCTCATGAACTCCATCGAGAACGGACAGCTCTGGGCCGACCTCGCCCAATGCATCAAGTGGCAGAAGGCCAATGCCGACGTTCTGCCCGACGCTCACTGGGTGGGCGGCAATCCCTGGGACGGCAGCAACGCCAACATCTACGGCTGGGCCGCTTGGAACGGCAAGAAGGCTACCTTCACCCTGCGCAACGGCAGCAACGACGAACAGAGCATCACGCTCACTCTGCGCGAGGCGCTCGACATTCCCACCAGCGTAACGGGTTCGGTGGTTCTCACCAAGTCGTTCCTCGACCAGGCTGCGCTCACGGGCCTCACCGAGGGCGAAGCCATCGACATCGACACCGAGCTTACGCTCACCCTCCCGGGCAGCAGCGTCTACATGTTCGACGGTCGCGAAAGCACCGTCCCCGAAGTGAAGGTTTCCGCCATCACCACCAACGCCGACGAGTATACGGTGGCTGAGGAGAAGAACACGGGCATCCAGGCCTCGGCCAACGCCGACGCCACCTACACGCAGTTCGTCTGGACTTCGTCCGACGAGAGCGTGGCCGCAGTCTACAACGGCCTCGTGCGTGGCATCGCCCAGGGCGAGTGCACCGTGACCATCGCGGCAGCCGACGGCAGCGGCGTAACCAAGACTGTAAAGGTTGTGGTTACGGCGAAGCCTTTCGAAGCCTACCCCATCAACTTCAGCAAGGACGCATCGGCAATCAACTCGGGCCGCAAAATCCAGTCTATCACGTTCCAGGCCGGCGATCTCGACGAGGAGGTCCTCACAATTGACCACACAAAGCCCTACCTCGACCTGTCGTCGACAACGGTGCTGGAATGCGAGCCGGAGGCCGAAATCAACAGCAAGCTGAAGTTCGGCGGCAGCTGGATGCACGCCTACGTCTACATCGACGCCAACAACGACAGCATCTTCACCTGCCCCTCCGACTTCACGGACCTCAGCGCAACCGAACTGTACAGCTACTGCTACTACAACGGAAAGAACTCGCTGGGCGAAACCGCCACTGACAACCCCGGCGGCACCATCACGCTCCCCAAGTTCTACGCTCCGGCCCAGGAAGGCACGTACCGCATACGCTTCAAGCTCGACTGGGACAACGTTGACCCCGGCGGCCACATTGCAGCCGATGGCACTTGCACAGGCACAAACGGCATCTTGACTAATGGCGGCGGCATCATCGACATGAATCTCAAGGTCGCCAAAACGATCACGGGAATCCAGTCCGCCACCGCCAACACGGTGAAGGCCCCGGTGGTCTACACCCTCGACGGCCGCCGCGTAAACGCCCCCACCCTCACGGCCAAGGGCGTGTACATCGTCAACGGCAAAAAGACAATCGTGAAATAACCCTTCCGGAACCGCATTGTTCCGCACCGTAAAGCGTCCGCCGCTCAGTTCCCCTTGGGGAGCCGGGCGGCGGACATTATTTTATCCTAAAATCCGCTGCAACGTCGCCACGGGAATGGGCGAAAGTGTCGTCACCCGTACGGGCTACGTGTGTCACACATACGGGTCACATGCGTCAGTCGTACGGGTGACACACGTGACTCGTACGGTGTACGGCAATTTCAAGGGGCATCGGGCCGACTTTGTTCGCTACTGGCATTCCCCCGGGCGGGGCGGACGCCGTGTGGGGCAAAAACGCTAACTTTGCACCCGCAACACAAAACAACTGAAACTATCCCTCCCGTAAGATGAAAGACCGCCTTTCGCTGCACGACTGGCTCTCGCTGCTGGGCCTGACGTTCGCCACGTTCATTTTCAACACCTCTGAGTTTATCCCCATCGGCCTCTTGACCGACATCCGCACCGACTTCGGCCTGTCGGAGGCATCGGTAGGCATGCTCATATCCGTCTACGCCTGGGCCGTGATGATACTGTCGCTGCCCCTCATGCTGCTCGTTTCGCGCATGGAGCTGCGGCGGCTCATGCTGTGGCTCGTGGGGCTGTTCACGCTCTTTCAGGTGGGTTCGTTCCTTGCCGGCAGCTACGCCGTGCTGATGGCCTCGCGCATCGGCGTGGCCTGCACGCACGCCGTGTTCTGGTCCGTCATATCCCCCATTGCCGTGCGCATCGTGCCCGACCGGTTTCGCGCCATAGCCCTGAGCATGGTGGTCACCGGCTCGTCGATAGCCATGATCCTTGGCATGCCCCTGGGGCGCGTCATCGGGCTTCACCTGGGGTGGCGCATGACGTTTCTGAGCATCGGCGCGTTCTCCGCCCTCACGTTCCTCTACATGGCCTGGCGCTTGCCCTCGCTGCCCAGCCGCGGAGGCTTCTCCGTACGCCAGCTCCCAGGCCTGCTCCGCCAGCGGGGCATCACGGGGCTTTACGTCTTCACGCTGCTCGTGTCCACGTCGTTCTACGTGGCGTACAGCTACATCGAGCCGTTCCTCAAGGACGTGGCCCGCATGGCCGCCCCCACCGTCACGCTCACGCTCATCCTCTTCGGCTGCGCCGGCTTTCTGGGCAGCGTGGCGTTCTCGAAGTTCTACGGGCGCAACCGCAAGCGGTTCGTCACCGTGGTGGTCCTGGCCACTACGCTCTGCCTCGCCGCCCTCTTCCCGGCCTCGCCGGTCCCCGCGGCGGTCATCGCCGTCTGCGCCCTGTGGGGCATGGGCTCCACGGCTTACAACGTGGCCATGCAGTCCAACGTAATCCTCGCCACCACGCCCGAAAGCACCTCGGTGGCAATGTCCATCTTCTCGGGCATATTCAACCTGGGCATAGGCTGCGGCGCGTACATCGGCGGAGCCATCTGCACGCACAGCTCCCTGGCCTACGTGGGCTACGCCGGCGCGCTTTTCGGCCTCGCGGGCTTGCTCTACTGGGCGCTGCGCCTCGGCGGCCGGGTATGCACGGACTGACAACTACCGCATCCCATTAAAAACCATCCCCCTCATGGACCATCTTCCCCAAGACCCTGCCATCCTCGTGTCGAGCGTCAACATGCTCCTGCGCGACGGCGAGTTCGACACGCTCGAACAACTCTGCTACGCCTTCAGCCGCGACCCGGAGCAGGTGAAGGCGCAGCTCCGCAAGAGCGGCTACGTCTACAGCGAGCGGCAGCGTCAGTTCCGCCCCGAGGGCTACAACCAATAACCGCATGACCGCCACCCCAGACACCCCGGCCGCCGTCTCGCCCGACAGCGTCGACACCGCCTACTGCTTCCTCCACCAAAAGGAACGCGTCTACGCCCACTCCACGATGGAGTGGCAACGCGACGACATAGAGTGCGCCATCTCGGCCTTCGCCGACAGCATGAGCCCCGCCCTCTACGCCGCCCTGTCCGCCGGCAACGCCGGGTTTCTCCACGACCACGCCCGTTTCCACGACGACCTGCGCCAAGCTCTCCACGCCCTCGAGGGCATGATGGCCTCGCGTTGAGGCACGGCGGCAGAACGCAAACGTCATTTCCGAAAACACAAGTTCCAAAATCGCGAATACGTTTTGTTAGAACACGAATGGAACGAATTGAACGAAATAGGCTGAAAGCCTTACAGTCCTTAGCCCAGGGCAGAGTGAAGGGGCGAAGCCCCGAACGGCACCCTGGGGTTTATTCCAGCATTGTTGCCGTCCTGAAAGGACAAAAGTAGTTTCGTGCTGATCTCGAACGTTTGCGCATTCTTTTTTTACTTTTGCCCTTGCAGGGCGGCAACCGATTCTTCATTGTACCCAGCGCGTTGCCCTGGGTTAGGAACTTGCAAGGCTTTCAGACTTTTCCGCTGGACATCGCCTTTTCATTCTTATACTAAAAACTCTTCGTTTTTGCCCTACCCATGCAGCATTGCGCCTCCCCCTATAAGGGGGATTGAGGGGGTCTCTCACCAATTTCTTTTACACACTTGAGCTATTTTTGAGAAAAGTCGTATCTTTGCCCGCAAGTTAAGAACACCTAAAACGTAGCCCCCGTATGGGCATCACAGAAGTGGCTGCGTTTTTATTGTCACACACAATAATGGGAATTTTACAAGACAGATTAGCAAAATACACCTTGCCCCAGCAGTACAAGGCAAAGGGCGTGTATCCTTACTTCCGTGCCATTGAAGGCAAACAGGGAACAGAAGTTGAGATGGGCGGACACCACGTCCTCATGTTCGGCTCGAACGCCTACACAGGCCTTACGGGCGACGAACGCATCATCCAGGCCGGCATCAAGGCCATGGAGAAGTACGGCTCTGGCTGCGCCGGCTCGCGCTTCCTCAACGGCACGCTCGACCTCCACTTGCAGCTCGAAAAGGAACTCGCCGAGTTCGTGGGCAAGGACGACGCCCTGTGCTTCTCTACCGGTTTCACGGTGAACTCAGGCGTCATATCGTGCCTGACGGGCCGCGAGGACTACATCATCTGCGACGACCGCGACCACGCCTCTATCGTTGACGGACGCCGCCTGTCGTTCTCCACGTGCCTCAAATACAAGCACAACGACATGGCCGACCTTGAACGCCAGCTCCAAAAGTGCGCCCCCGAGGCCGTGAAGCTCATCGTGGTCGACGGCGTGTTCTCCATGGAGGGCGACCTCGCCAAACTGCCCGAAATCGTGAAGCTCAAGCACAAGTACAACGCCAGCATCATGGTGGACGAGGCTCACGGCATCGGCGTGTTCGGCCGTCAGGGTCGCGGCGTGTGCGACTACTTCGGCCTGACCGACGAGGTGGACCTCATCATGGGCACGTTCAGCAAGTCGCTCGCCTCAATCGGCGGTTTCATCGCGGCCGACGAGAGCGTCATCAACTGGCTGCGCCACAACTCCCGCACCTACATCTTCTCCGCATCAAACACTCCCGCCGCCACCGCGTGCGCCATGGAGGCACTGCACATCATACAGAAAGAGCCCGAGCGCATCGAGGCACTGTGGGACGTGACGCGCTACGCCCTCAAGAAGTTCCGCGAGGCGGGCTTCGAGATTGGCGAAACGGAGTCGCCCATCATCCCCCTCTACGTGCGCGACACTGAAAAGACGTTCGTGGCCACCGCCCGCGCCTTCGACGCTGGCGTGTTCATCAATCCCGTCATCCCGCCCGCCTGCGCCCCGCAGGACACCCTCGTACGCGTAGCCCTCATGGCCACCCACACCAAGGAGCAGGTTGACCGCGCCGTGGCCGCACTGCGCAAGGTATTCGTCGACCTCGACATCATCAAATAAACGGCAAAACCATAGGGGCGATCCAAAGGACGAGCGTTTTCGGTGCAGAACGGCAACGACAATGCCCACAAACCGCGCCCCAAAGGGGCAGCTCTCTTATAAAGGGGCAACGCCCCGCAAAATCAACGGCGTTGCAACGC
>CAVGTD010000061.1:0-11879 GCA_963632215.1 Clostridiales bacterium | reverse complement strand
ATGAAGGGAATGCGGATGCCGCCCTCGTGGCACGAACGCTTCTTGCCCTGCAGCTTGCCGTCGCGGCCGAAGAAGTCGGGGTCGCCGCCGCCCTCCTCGTGAGGCCCGTTGTCGGACGAGAAGATGAGGATGGTGTTGTCGGCCAAGCCTTTTTCTTCGAGCTTCGCCATAATTTCGCCCACGTAAGCGTCGAGGCGGGTAATCATGGCGGCGAACTGCGCGTGCGTGTTCACTGTGGCGTGGTAGCGGTCGGTGCCGGCAAACGTCTTGTCGTTGCAGAACTTGCCGTAATAGGCTTGCAGGATGGAATCGTTGGGCTGGTAAAGCTCAGCGTGCGGCAGCGTGTAAGTGAAGAAACCGTAGAAGGGCTTGTCCTTCGTTTGCAGGTCGAGCCACTCCATAGCCTCCTGATGAATCATGTCGCCCGAGTACTGTGTGCGCTTGGCGTAGTCGGCGGCCGTGCAGCCGTCGGCGTACTTCACGTTGTCGTCCATCGTGATGCGGATTACGTCGGTGTCGCCGCGGCGGGGGCTGTAACGGTTGAGGAAGTTGGGGAAGTAGCGATGAGCCATGTACTGGCAGATGTAGCCGTAGTACTCGTCGATGCCGCGCGTCTTAGGGGTGGAGACAGAACCCTCGTAGCCGCCGGCCCACTTGCCGAACATACCCGTGGTGTAGCCGTTGGCTTTCATTATCTCGGGCAGAATGACGTGGGCGGTGTCGTAAGGTTCCTGGCCCACGCGGTCGGGCTCAGACGTAACGCCGTAGGTGACGGAGGGGCGGCTCGTCCAGTATTCCTTGTTGCCGCGAACGTGCGTGTGTCCTGTGTGCTGACCCGTCATAAGCGTGGCTCGCGAGGGTGCGCTGACGGGGCTGCCGGCATAGGCTTGCGTAAAGCGCATGCCCTCGCTCGCCATCTGGTCGATGTGGGGAGTGGAGATATAGGGCTGGCCGTAGCAGCCGAGATCGCCGTAGCCCATGTCGTCGCAAAGAATGAATATGATATTGGGCTTGTCGCTGTCTTGCGCCTGTGCCGAGAGCGCACAGAGGGAGGCACCGCCCAAGAAGAGTTTGGTAGCTAATTTTTGGTTTATCATAGTGGATGCTTCGTTTTTAAGAGGTAGAGGAATTTTTTGGGGGGGAATTACTTGATGCGCTTCTGTCCGCTCTTGATGAACACGCCCTTGTGTGTCTGTTCCTTCACCTTGCGGCCGTCGATGCCGTAGGCAGCAGTTCCGGTGGCGGCGTTGGGGCGGCTGGCGGCGGCAGTGTTTACAGCTTCGGTCTTGTCGGCCGGCTTCACAATGAAGAGCTGGAAGTCGTAGGTCTGTCCGTGCACGTCGTCGTCGGCTTCGTCGAGGGCGTTGTCCGTAAGGCGCAGACGCATACGCGTCTTGCCGTAGGCGGCAGTGTCGGGCACAGTTACCTCGGTGGTGCCGTTGGCATCGTTGTTGAAAGCTACGGAAGTCTCGAAGATGCCGTCCTTGTTGAAGTCGAAGTAAGCCGTCGCCGTATAGTCAGTGCCCATGTTGGCGGCGGTGTAAGAAAGCTTGAACTTGTTGCCCCGTACCACCTCGGCCGTATCGGTGCGCACCATCTGGTAGTAGCTGCTCGGCTTTGCCGTGGCGGAGTAGGAGAGGGCGTGCGGCACGGCCTTCTTTTCGCCCGTGATCTGCAGGTCGGTCAGGTAGGCACTGCCCTGTTCGCCGCAAGGCAGGATGTAGATGCCCAGCTTCTTGCTGTACTCCGAACGCTCTATGGGAGCGGGCGGTTCGTAGTCGTAGTCGCTCTCCACAATGTCCCAATAGGAGTTGCCGCGGTTGTAGCGGATGTGGTAGGCCACCACCTTGCCCGTACTTTCCTGAAAGTTCAGGCCCAGCGTACCGTCGGCGGCGGTGCTGATGGTCTGGTCGGTGCTGCACACATAATAGTAGCCCTTGGGCGCAGCACCGTCGGTTGAATTAATCTTAACCTCAAACTCCACGGGCGTAGAGCCAACCTGTATCTGGCCGTTCTCGCCCACAGTCTTCGAACTCTGCACGTACCGTTTCGACGTGACGTTCTGAATGTAGTAGCAGTTGGCGTTTTCCGTGGGGACGAACTGCCAGTACTGCTTCTGCGTGTTGGTCTTGGCCGACGCGCTCAGCACGGAGCCGTTTTCGTAGATATAGGAATTTTGGTTGTTGAAACGATGTATCACATAGATTTTCCCTTCGGCAGGAAACGTGTGGGTATCGTCGGCAAAGGCTGCCGTAGCGGCAGAGAAGAAAGCCAACGCACCGACAAATAAAATCCGTTTGTCTTTCATAGGTTTTATGTGTTAGAGGGATTAATCAGTTCCTGGTTGTACTCAGAAAGCGCAGAGGATGTTAGCCAAGCCGTCGGCCGCTTGCTGGAGGGGCTTGCTCACCATTCCTTTGAGGAAGAAGTTGACCTCGGCTCCCACGGTGATGCGCATTTTTGCGGTGGTGTCGGTGGCCGGTAGCAATTGTATCCATACGTAGAGCGGCACGGGCGAGCCTTCGCTGGCCAGCTTGATGCACTTCGGCTCTTCGCGTTCCACAATGCGGAGGGTGATGTCGCCCATGGGCGAACTGATGTGGATGGCATCGGCGTCAAAGCTCAGCGCATCGGCGTATTGTTTCAGCTCGGCCATCTTGTCTGCCGGAACGTGCTGGGCTATCTGCTCCTGCGCGGCAGGGTCGGATAGGCGTTCTTTGACAAGGGCAAAGTTGTTGAGGTCGGCAAAACGGGCGTACGCTTCCGCCTGGGGGTGCATAACGGTCTTTATCTCACTCTCGAATTTTGTCAGTCCCATATATTATATGTGTGTTTATGCTTTGTGTAAGGATGAGGGAATATAGGTAGTTCTATTTTATTTGAAAAAGCGTTCCAACTTTTTGATGCCGCCCGTCAGGCAGAACGCCACGATGGTGTCGCCCGGGCGGATGAGCGTAGAACCGTTGATGAGTTCTCCGTGCCCGTTGCGCACCAGGCCGCCGAGCGTGACGTTGGACGGCAGGTCGAGGTCCTTGATGGGCTTGCGTATGATGCGAGCTTCGGGCGATACGCTGAACTCCGCCACGTCGGCGTTGGCCACGGTGAGGCTCTTCACCGACGTGATGTCCGCCTTGAGCATCATTTGGTAGATGTGGCTCGCCGCGAAAGTCTTTTTGTTGATGATTGTGCCGATGTCCAAACTCTCGGCCATGCCGATGTAGTCCGTGTTCTCCACCATAGCCACCGTCTTGCGCACGCCGAGGCGTTTGGCGGCAAGGCAAGCGAGGATGTTCGTCTCCGAGTTTTCCGTCAGCGCGCAGAAAGCCTGCGCCTTGCGGATGCCCTCCTCTTCGAGCAGCGAGAGGTCGCGCCCGTCGCCGTGGATAATCATGGTGTGGCGGTTAGCCACCACTTCGTTGAGGTGTTCCGCCCGCCGCGCGTCCGCCTCGATGATTTTGGCGTGCATATAGTCGGGCATAGAGTCGGCCAGGTGTACGGCGGTGCTGCCGCCCCCCATGATGAACACGTTCTGCACGTCGGGGTAGTCCTCCTTGCCGGTGATGTCGCGCAGGTAGTTGACGTACTTTGGCGTGGTCATGAAGTAGACCACATCCTGCGCCAACAGGCAGTCGTTGCCGTGGGGGATGACCGTCTCGTCGCACCGCTTCACGGCCACGATGTGGTAGGGCGAGTCCGGACCGCAAAGTTCCTTGAGCGGCTTGTTGAGTATCTGCGCATTGCCGCGCACCTTCACGCCGAGCAGTATCAGCGCGCCGTTCTGCACCTCCCACCACTGGCGTATCCAGCTACGTTTGATGTTGTGCAGGATTTCCTGCCCGGCAAGCATTTCGGGGTAGATGATAGAGCCGATGCCCACCGTCTTGAAAAACTCGCGGTGCTGCGGCAGGGTGTATTCGTAGTTGTCTACACGGGCTACGGTCTTCTTCGCCCCGAGTTTCGAGGCGAGCATACAGGCCGTCATGTTGTGGGCCTCGTCGGGGGTCACGCCGATAAACAAGTCCGCCTTGCCCACCTCAGCCTCTTTCAACGCCGTAATCGACGAGGGATTGAGCGGCAGGGTGAGGATGTCGAAGTTCGAGGAAAGGTCCTCGAGCCTCTCCGGCGACTCGTCCATGAGCGTTATGTCGTGGTTTTCGCGCGAAAGGAGTTTGGCAAGGTGTGTGCCGACAGCTCCTGCGCCCGCTATGATTATCTTCATTTCTCTTTGTAAATGCGCCGTCCGTCAGCAGCCGAGCAGCGTGCTTTTGATGCCGTCCTTGTCAATGCCTACGATGTGTTGCAGTTCACCGACAGAGCCGTGTTCCACAAAGTTGTCGGGCAGGCCGAGGCGCGTGATTTTAGGCTGGCAGCCGTGGTCGGCCATCCATTCTATCACGGCCGACCCCATGCCGCCCATTCGGCAGCCGTCCTCTACGGTGACGATGCGATTGAAGCACTGGCCAATCTGAGTGAGCATCTCCTCGTCGAGGGGCTTGACAAAGCGCAAGTCGTAGTGGGCTATGCTGAGGCTTGTGTTCTCCGCTTCCGCCTCCTTGATAGCTTGCGCCGCCGTTACGCCTACGGGACCGAGCGTAATTACGGCGATGTCCTTGCCCTCTTTCAGCATTCGCCCCTTTCCCACGGGAACTTCCTCAAGCGGGCAGCGCCAGTTGGGCATCGACCCCTTTCCGCGCGGATAGCGGATGACGAAAGTGCCTTTTCCCGGCAGCTGGGCGGTGTACATGAGCCGCCGCAGTTCGGCTTCGTCGTAGGGCGAGCAGATGGTGAGGTGGGGGATAGGGCGCAGGGCGGCAATGTCGAACGCGCCGTGGTGGGTAGGTCCGTCTTCGCCTACAAGGCCTGCCCGGTCAAGGCAAAGCACCACGGGGAGCGACAGCAGGGCAGCGTCGTGGATAAGGTTGTCGTAGGCGCGCTGGGCAAAGGCCGAATAGATATTGCAGAAGGGTTGCAGCCCTTCTTTGGCCATGCCGGCGGAGAAAGTCACGGCGTGTCCCTCGGCAATGCCCACGTCGAACGCGCGGTCGGGCATGGCGTTCATCAGTATGTTCATGGAGCAGCCGGTGGGCATGGCGGGCGTTACGCCCACGATGCGCGGGTTTTGCTGCGCCAGTTCGAGGAGCGTTTCGCCGAACACGTCCTGAAACTTGGGCGGCTGAGGCTCGTCGCTTTTCTCGATGATGCGTTCGCCGCTTTCGATGCAGAACTTTCCCGGCGCATGCCACACGGTGGCGTTTTCCATGGCTGGTTTGTAGCCCTTTCCCTTCTGTGTGTGAATGTGCAGAAGCTTAGGACCTTTCATGTCCTTTATCTCGTTGAGGATGCGCACGAGTTCCACCACGTTGTGTCCGTCCGTCGGACCGAAGTAGCGGATGTCCAGACCCTCGAATATGTTCTGTTGGTTGGCAAGGAGCGACTTTACGGCGTTGTTGAAGCGCAGTACGGCGCGTCGGCGGCTCTCGCTGAGCAGTCCCCATTTGGCGAGCTTGCGCGATATGCAGAAGCGCAAGCGGTTGTACCAGTTGCTCGTGTGCAGGTGGAGCAGGTACTCCTTCATGCCGCCCACGGCGCGGTCGATGCTCATGTGGTTGTCGTTGAGCACGATGAGCATGTTGTTGGGCGTGTCCGACACGTTGTTGAGACCCTCAAAGGCCAGTCCGCCGCTCATAGAGCCGTCGCCGATAAGAGCCACCACGTGGCGGTCGGCCTCGCCGCGCTTTACGGCCGCGAGCGACATGCCCAGGGCTGCCGATATGGAGTTGGAGGCGTGCCCGCACGCGAAGGTGTCGTACTCGCTCTCTTCGGGCGAAGGGAACGGCCGGATGCCGTGGAGCTTGCGGTTGGTGTGGAATGCGTCGCGCCGCCCGGTGAGTATTTTGTGCCCGTACGCCTGATGCCCCACGTCCCACACAATGCGGTCGTAGGGCGTGTTGAACACGTAGTGCATGGCTACGGTTATCTCCACCGTGCCAAGGCTCGACGCAAAGTGTCCGGGATTGTTCGCCAGTTCGTTGATAATGTCGTGGCGAAGTTCCTCGCACACTTGCGGCAGAACTTCAACAGGGAGCTTGCGCAGGTCGGAAGGGGTATTGATTGACGATAAGTATGTATAATCCGTGCTTTGGTTCATGTGTGCTTCCCAACAAAAAAGCTTTGCTATACTTCCCTCGCCGTGCCACGTGGCAAGTAAGGGGAGTATAACAAAGCAAAGTTACTATAAAAAACGGTATATCCGTTCTTTTGCGCCAAAAGCGGACTTTTATTCTTTATCGTTTGGCGGCTTGCAGGGTGTTGAGCATAAGCATGCAGATGGTCATCGGACCAACGCCGCCCGGCACGGGCGTGATGAACGAGCAGAGGGGCGCGACGTTGGCGTAGTCCACGTCGCCCGACAGGCGGAAACCCTTGGGACGTGTGGCATCCGGCACGCGGGTGGTGCCTACGTCAATCACCGTTGCGCCGGGCTTGATCATGTCCGCCGTGACAAAGCCCGGCTGCCCGATGGCGGCAATGACGATGTCGGCTTGGCGGCACTCTTCTTTGAGCGTCTCGCTGTGGCTGTGGCACACGGTGACGGTGGCGTCGCCGTATTGTTTCTGCATCATGAGCATCGCCATGGGCTTGCCCACAATGTTCGAGCGGCCCAACACTACGCACCGTTTGCCCCTTGTCGGCACGTTGTAGCGTTTGAGCAGTTCAACTATGCCCTTGGGCGTAGCGGGGACAAAGCAGGGCAGCCCTATCATCATGCGCCCCACGTTGATGGGCGTAAAGCCGTCCACGTCCTTTTCGGGCGCAATGCGCTCAATGACTTTTTGCTCGTCGATGTGCCCCGGCAGGGGAAGTTGCACGATAAATCCGTCTACGCTCTCGTCCTCGTTGAGGCGGTCTACGCATTGCAGCAGTTCCTCCTCCGTCACGTCCGCCTCGTAGCGGATGAGTGATGACTGAAACCCGCACTGTTCGCAGGCAAGCACCTTGTTGCGCACGTACGTCTCGCTGCCGCCGTCGTGGCCCACCAGCACGGCCGCCAAGTGGGGCGCACGCTTGCCTTCGGCGGTCATTTGCTTCACCTTTTCGGCAATCTCGGCTTTGATGGCGGAGGCCGTAGCCTTTCCGTCAATCACTGTTGTTTGCATAGGCTTTCTAATAGATAGGGGGATACTTGGCTAAACAAGGACGCTGTTTACTGGGCGTTCGTGCGGTCCTTAAATCTTCGGCATCTTAGGCATACCCGGCATCTTGGGCATATTCGCCATCATGCGTCCCATCTTCGAGCCAGTCACCATCTTCATCATCTTGCGGGTTTGGTCAAACTGCTTCACGAGGCGGTTCACCTCCTGAATGTTCGTGCCTGAACCCTTGGCAATGCGTGTACGGCGGCTCTGGTTGAGTATTTCCGGGTGCTGGCGTTCCGTGGGGGTCATTGACAGGATGATGGCCTCAATGCCCTTGAATGCGTTGTCGTCTATTTCCACGTCTTTCAACGCCTTGCCCACGCCGGGAATCATCGAGGCGAGGTCTTTGAGGTTGCCCATCTTCTTTATTTGCTGTATCTGGGCGAGGAAGTCGTTGAAGTCGAACTGGTTCTTCTGAATCTTGCGTTGCAGCTTGAGGGCTTCTTTCTCGTCGAACTGCTCCTGGGCGCGTTCCACAAGGCTCACGATGTCGCCCATGCCGAGTATGCGGTCGGCCATACGTTCGGGGTGGAACACGTCGAGCGCTTCCATCTTCTCGCCCGTACCCACAAACATGATGGGCTTGTCCACCACGGTGCGGATCGACAGGGCTGCACCGCCGCGGGTGTCGCCGTCGAGCTTCGTAAGCACTACGCCCTCGTAGTCCAGGCGGTCGTTGAACTCCTTAGCCGTGTTCACCGCGTCCTGACCCGTCATAGAGTCGACCACGAAGAGCGTGTCGTCGGGCTGGGCGGCTTCCTTGATGGCGGCTATCTCGTTCATCAGCTCCTCGTCTACCGCCAAGCGGCCGGCCGTGTCGACAATCACCGTGTCGTAGCCCTTGGCCTTGGCCTCCTGAATGCCCTCGCGGGCAATCTTTACGGGGTCTTTCTCCTCGAGGTTCATGTAGATGGGCACCTCAATCTGCTCAGCCAGCACGCGGAGTTGCTCCACGGCGGCGGGACGGTAAACGTCGCACGCCACGAGCAGCGGCTTGCGGCTCTTCTTTGTTTTGAGGAACAAGGCGAGCTTGCCCGAAAGGGTTGTCTTGCCGGCACCGTTAAGACCGGCCATAAGGATTACGGAGGGGCGGCCTTGCAGTTTCAGCTCCGAGGCGTGTCCGCCCATGAGGTCTGCCAGTTCGTCGTGCACAATCTTCACCATCAGTTGGCCGGGCTTCACGCTCGTCAGCACGTTCTGCCCGAGTGCCTTCTGCTTTACGCGGTCGGTGAACGACTTTGCCACCTTGTAGTTCACGTCGGCGTCGAGCAATGCGCGGCGCACGTCCTTCAGGGTTTCCGCCACGTTGATTTCGGTAATCTTGCCTTCGCCTTTAAGTATCTTAAAACTTCTTTCGAGTCTCTCGCTTAGATTTTCAAACATCTTGTTCTTCTATATTTTTGCTCGCAAAGATACGGCTTTTCATTGGCTTACTGTATCTTTGTGGCTGATAAACTGACCTTTGGCAGTTTGTGTATTTAGCGTTACGAAACATTCAGTTACAGTGAATAACAAGAAGAAACTTCAACCGAGGCGACAGTCGCAGGCTGCCGCCGTTCAGCGTGTGCCGTCGTCCGGCAAGGGGCGGCGCAGCCGTGGCTTCAAGCCTCGCGCGGCGCGCTGGCTCACCTATGGCGTGGGCTTCGCCGTGCTTTACGCCTTCCTCGTTTGGGGCTACGGCGATGTGCTGATGCGTGCCGAGCAGGAGAGTTATATTTCCGCCTCGCCCGACACCATGTACTACCTCACCAGTCAACCTTTTGGCCATCTCTACGCCCTCATGCGCTGGGTGCTTGTCCTCTTCAAGTGGGCGGCTCTTGGCGGCTTGGTGCTTGCCGGCGTATGGACGCTCACGGCTCGTCTTGCCGACTATGCCCTGCGTTTGCCGCGCCGCTGGGAGGGTGCGGGCTTCGTGCTGCCTCTGTTGCAGATGGGATGGATTGCTTGGCGAGGCACTAATCTCTACTACAACAACGAACCTTCCCTCTTTCTACTCGTGGCCTTTGCGGTGTTGCTTGCGGTTGCCCTGCTTGCCTTGGCGGCGTGGGCGATAGGGCGCAAGCGTGCAAAGCCCGAAGTACCCTCGCTTGTTCGTCCCTGGGGCGGACTTGCCGCTTGGGCGGTCATTGCCGCAACGTGGTTCGCCGTGAGCTATTTCAACCAGAACGAAATCTACACGGCCCGTATGCAGCGGCTGCAATGGTCGCAGCAGTGGGACGAGATGGTCGACCTCGCCAAGTCGGCGCGCCAGCCCTCGCGTGCTGTGGCGGCTTACTACGCTTGTGCGTTGGAGGAGACTGACCAGCTTCTCAACGGCCTTTTCGACATCCCCTACGAATACCCCAAGGCGCGCCTCGATTCGCTCAAGGGCACCGACGAGTACGGACTGTTCCTCAGCGATTGCAGTTTCCACGCCGGCGTAGTCAACGCGGCCTACCGCACGGCCATGGACAAGGTGGTTTGCACCGGGCCGCGCCTGTGCTACTTCAAGCGCATGGCTCTCTGCGCCTTGCTCAACAACGAGCCGGCGTTGTGCCGCAAATACCTTGCGCTCATCGATGCCGTGCCGTTCGAACACGACTTCGTGGAGCGTTACGCCCCGATGGTGGCCGACCGCAAGCTCATCGACGAGGATGCCGAACTGAAACACGTCCTCTCGCTCGCCCCCATGGAGAACAACTTCGAGCAAAACTACCGCGCGCCGCTCTTCTTGGGCTACAACATGGGCATCAACCGTGGCACGGACGCTTCGCTCGTCACGTCGGCCGCCGCCTGTCTTTACAGCAAGGACTTGCAGGCGTTCCTGCTCCGTGCGCAGGTGCTGGCGCAAAAGGGAATGCCTTTCCCCCAGAGCATGCAGCAGGCTATCTGCATCCTGGCGTTGAAGAACCCTAACCTCCTCGATGCCTTCCCGCAGGTGAACAACTACGTGGCCAACGAGGTGACGAACTTCCTGATCGATGCAAAACCCTACGCCAAGGACCGCCTCGCCCTGCGCCACAACCTTCGCGACAGGTGGCTCGGCTCGTACGTCTATTATTATTACACGGAGAACAACGACCCCGACCAGCTCCTTCGTCCGAAACAGACGGACACGAAGGCGCAGGTGAACTAAATCCAGAAATCCCGATGAATACACATTATATATATAAGGCGTGTCTGCCCCTTGCGTGGCTTTTCGTGGCGTGCCTCTCTTTCGTGGGCTGCAAGCCCTCGGCCGTAGTGCCGGCCGACGCCGAGGCGGTCAACGAGCAAGCCTCTGTCTATCCCGACTACCGCGACATCGTGGTGCCGCCCAACATCGCTCCGCTCAACATTCTCTGCCGCAACGCCGGCGACGAGTTTGTGGCGTGCGTGGAGGGCAGCGGCCAGCAGGTGGTGGCAGCCGCCGGCAAGGACGAACCCTTGCAGTTCGACTCGGTGGAGTGGAAGAGCCTTCTCTCCCGTTCCGCCGGCAAGGACATCGCCGTGCAGCTCTACGCCAAGCGCGACGGCGCATGGGTGAAGTTCCCCTCTTACAGCATCCACGTGGCCAGCGAACCCATCGACCGCTACCTTTCCTACCGCCTCATTGAGCCGTCCTACGAACTCTACCGCCAGATGGGGCTTTACCAGCGCGACCTCGAAAGCTTCGATGTGCAGACCATCTACGAGAACAACCGCGAGTTCGACGAGGGCAACAACCACTGCGTCAACTGCCACAACTACCAGAATTACAGCACGAAGAATATGCTCTTCCACGTGCGCGCCTCGCACGGCGGAACGGTTTTCATCCGCGACGGCAAGGTGGAGAAGCGAACCATTAAGAGCGACAGCATCCTCGCCGGCGCAACCTATCCTTCGTGGCATCCCACAAGGAACTGGGTGGTGTTCTCCTCCAACCTCACCGGCCAGGCGTTCCACGTAATCGACCATCAGAAGATTGAAGTCGTCGACTACGGCAGCGACCTCTTCTTCTACGACGTAGACAAGGCGGAGGTCCGCAGCATTCTCCGCACCAAGGCCGACCTCGAAACGTTCCCCTGCTGGTCGCCCGACGGCTCGCGCCTGTTCTACACTTCGGCCCACGTGCCTGAGTTTGCCGACAAGCCCGACAGCGTTTGCCGCGACATCGTCACCGCCATCTGCAAGACGATTCGTTACAACGTGATGAGCATTCCGTTCAACCCGCAGACGCACACCTTCGGCGCGCCGCAGCTCGAAGTGGACTGCGCCGCCATGGGCAAGAGTGCGTCCGTGCCAAGGGTAAGCCCCGACGGCCGCTACGTGCTTTACGCCCTGGGCGATTACGGGCAGTTCCACGTATGGCACGCCTCGGGCGACCTTTGGGTCAAGGACCTCACGACGGGCAAGGCTTATCCGCTCACCCAAGCCAACAGCCCGGCCGCCGAGAGCTATCACACGTGGAGTTCAAACGGCCGCTGGATAGTGTTCAGCTCGCGCCGCGACGACGGTTCGTTCACGCGTCCCTACATCGCCTACTTCGACCGCAACGGCCAGGCGCACAAGGCGTTCCTCCTGCCGCAGCTCGACCCTCTGCAAAACGTCCGTCTCTGCAAAAGCTACAACGTACCCGAACTGACCCGCGATGCCGTTGACACCCGCGGCATTCGCGACGCTATACTCAACGACGGCAAATAAATCAGTCTGAGCAAACCGTTCCCTAACGAACTGTCCGCAAAC
>CAVGTD010000060.1:0-11937 GCA_963632215.1 Clostridiales bacterium | reverse complement strand
AGCTGGTTCAGAGCGTCTGCCTTACAAGCAGAGGGTCGGCGGTTCGAATCCGTCAGCGCCCACAAGGAAAAGGGGCTTGCCAAGCGGCAAGGATGTTTTCCGAAAAACAACATTCGACAAACAACGGGCGCTTAGCTCAGCTGGTTCAGAGCGTCTGCCTTACAAGCAGAGGGTCGGCGGTTCGAATCCGTCAGCGCCCACACAAATAGAGGACATACTCGTGTATGCCCTCTATTGTTTTATATGTACGTTTCGAATTGATTGGCGGACATTCCGCCCTTAATAGACGTAAGTTTCGTCGCGCCACTCCACAAAGGGGAGTTCGCCGTCTAAGGGGAAATGCCCCACGGGCTTGCCCGCCTCGCCAAACACCACCACTTCGCGGCGAAGCACCTCGCCCGTGGGCAGAAGCACGCGTGAGAAAGCTATTCTTTTTTCCATCGTCGTCTACGGCATTCCTTTTTGTTACTGAAAGTGCGAACGGTTGCGGTCTGCGGTGTCGGCCCGCAACAGACTGTCGCGCAAACGGCGTTGCGGCGAAAGTGGCACGGCCGGCGTGCTGTCGTTTTTGCCAGGCTTCACTTCGTCTACCGTCGATACAGGGGCTATGTGCTGACGAATGCGCAGCATCCGCAGATTCTTGAGGATGACGATGCGCGGACGGTCGGTCCAGGGCGCGCACTGATAGGCGATGAACTCTACCCGCTGCACCTTGCGCTTGCCAAGACGGATGGTGAGGTATTGGTCGCCGTCGGAATAGACGTTCTTGCGGGTGGTGGCAATGGAGTCGCCCTCGTAGTACACCACACCGCAAACGGCCACGCGGCGTTCGCCCTCGTGGTAGTACCACTCCGTGTTGAACTTCCACTGCAACTGGTCACCTTCCTTGTAGGCCGTGTCGGCCGGCTGCGTATGCGAGAAGCGGTTCATGCCCTGCGAATGGAGCATGACGGTCTGCGCCCCACGCCAAAGACTGAGCGTATCGCCGCCCAGCGAGCCGTCGGCCAGCAGGGCCGGACCGCCGTCGACTGTGCCGCCGAGGCGTTCGGCGAGCGAGGCGTATATCTTCTGAAGTTTGTCGGTGTGGCGTTCGTACCACTCCATCGACGTGTCGAACGTTTTCTGGCTGATGCCGTACTTGCGGAAAACGCACTCCTTATAATAACGCTGGTAGAAGTCTACGCTGTCTGAGGGCGCCTGTTGCGCAAGCGCCTGAGCGAGGTGGTAGTCGTAGAGTACTTTCTCCATCTCGCCGGAGGCAAGCACGCCGTCGGGCATCTTTTGCTTGCACGACCAGACGCACGGCAAGGCGAGGGCAACAAGGATTGCCCTGAAAAGCACGCGGCGCAAACGCTTACGAGTTGGGTTCATCGGTCGTTTGCTTTTGTGAGGAACGGAATACGCCTATGCGCGAGAGCTGGCGGTAGTAGAAAAGCACCAGTGCCACCGCGCCGCAACTGATAGCCGCGTCGGCGAAGTTGAATATCGCCCCGAAAAACGTGTCGCCGCCTACGACGGGCATCCAGTCGGGCCAGGTGAAGAGGGGAAAGTAGAACATATCCACCACCTTGCCCGAAAGGAAGGAGCCGTAGCCCTGTCCCCAAGGCACAAGGCTGGCCGCCTGATAGGGCGTGCTTTCGGAAAAAATCAGGCCGTAGAAAAGATTGTCGATGATGTTGCCCACCGCGCCGGCAATGACCATGGCCACGCAGACTATCAGGCCGTATGACGCGCCTCGCCGTATGAGCCGCCGCAGCACCACGCAAAAGAAGCCGATGGCCACCACGCGGAAAAGCGCGAGGAACATAGTCCCCACAAACTGCATACCGAAAGCCATGCCCCGGTTTTCGGTGAAGAGAATGTGAAACCAGTCGCGGGCCACCACGTAGTCCTCGTGGAGCGTAAAGCCGGTTTTTACCTCGAACTTGATGATTTGGTCGATTGCGACAATCGCTACGACTATGAGAATGGCTATAAGTGCGCGGCGCATAGGGGGAGAGGTTCTGTTATAAGTGGTTCGGTTGTCAGAAAAGCGGAAAGCCCCTTGCTCCCTGCTCTGCGGCAGTACAGCCCGAGGCTTTGCGCTGAATATCAATGGATGTTTGGATTATGAAAGCGGCGTTCGGGGGCGGAAGCCCGCCGGGGTTCAGTCGATGCGGTTTTTCATCTGCTTCACCTCGATGCTCAGCGTGGCGTGAGGCACGGCGCGCAAACGCTCCTTGGGAATTAGCTTCCCGGTGATGCGGCACCGTCCGTACGTTCCGTTGGCAATGCGCCCCAAGGCTGCTTGCAGGGCTTCGATAAACTTGCGTTGGCGCAACGCCATGGAGATGAGTTCCTCCTTGCTCTGCGACATCGAACCCTCTTCAAGTGCCTTGTAGGTGGGCATGGTGTCGTTGATGTCGTTGCTCCCCTCGTTCGAAATCGTGTCCATCAGGTGCTGGTAGACGCCTTGTGCCACTTCCAGCTTTTTCAGGATGATTTGCTTGAACTCTTCGAGTTCTTCCTCAGTGTAACGCGTTTTCTCTGCCATAGGTAATATCCTTTCTTTGTTGTCAAGCGGACTGTTTCGTCAAGCCTTTTCGATATTCACCCTTGCGGTGAAGTCGTCGAAGTCGAACGTCGGCGCGCCTTCGGGAAGTGCGTCGCCCATCTCCACGCTGTCGGCCAAAACCTGCGCTGCGATGTAGTCCTTGAACGAAGCCACGGCCTCGGCGAGTTCGGGCTTCTGTTCCACGGTGACGCGGATGCGGTCCGTGATTTCGAAGCCGCTCTCCTTGCGGAACGTCTGAATGCGTTTTACGATTTCGCGCGCAAGTCCTTCGTTGCGCAGTTCGGGCGTGATAGCCAAGTCGAGGGCTACGGTCAGCGTGCCTTCGTTGGCAACGGTCCAGCCGGGCATATCCTCGCTGATGATTTCCACGTCGGCGCGTTCCACTTCGACAGTGTTGCCCTCAACCGTGACGGCGATTTTTCCGTCCCGTTCGAGCGTGGCGATATCCGTCTGGCTGAGCGCAGTCACTACGGCGTTGACCGCCTTCATGAGCTTGCCGAACTTCTTGCCCATAACGCGGAAGTTGCACTTCACCTTCTTTTCGAGCATATTCGCGTCGGCGTAGCGGAGTTCCTTGACGTTCACCTCGTCGAGGATGAGCTGGCTCACCGCTTCGAGGTCTTCCTTGAGCTGCTGGCTTGTTACGGGGACGGAGATGCACTGCAAGGGCTGGCGCACGATGACGTGTTCCTTTTTGCGGAGCGAGAGAGTCATCGACGATACCTTTTGCGCCAACTCCATGCGGCGTTCGAGGTCTTTGTCCATAGCGGCAGCGTCTGCCTTGGGGAACTCAGCGAGGTGAACGCTCACGGGTGCGCCCTCGATGCCCTTTGTGAGGTCGCCAAAGAGGCGTTCTGCAAAGAACGGCGCAATGGGAGCCATGAGTTTCGCCACGGTAAGGAGGCAGGTGTAGAGCGTTTGGTAAGCACTGAGCTTGTCGGTGTTCATACCGCCGCCCCAGAAGCGTTTGCGGCTCAGGCGCACGTGCCAGTTGGACAGGTTGTCGATGACGAACGACTGGATGAGGCGGCCGGCCTTGGTGGGCTCGTAGTCCTCGTAGTCGGCAGTCACCTCCTGCACGAGCGTATTGAGTTCGGAGAGTATCCAGCGGTCAATCTCAGGGCGTTCGGCCAAAGGCACTGCCGGGGCAGTCGGGTCGAAGTCGTCCACGTTGGCGTACATGGCGAAGAACGAGTACGTCTGGTAGAGTTTGCCGAAGAACGTGCGCGCCACTTCCTGCACGCCGTCCTCGTCGAACTTGAGGTTGTCCCAAGGCGACGAGTTGGTAATCATGTACCAGCGCAGGGGGTCGGAGCCGTACTTCTTGATAGCCCCGAAAGGCTCTACGGCGTTGCCCAGTCGCTTCGACATCTTGTTGCCGTTCTTGTCGAGTACAAGGCCGTTGCTGATTACTGCCTTGAAGGCCACGCTGTCGAATACCATCGTGGCGATGGCGTGAAGCGTGAAGAACCATCCGCGCGTCTGGTCAACTCCCTCGGCGATGAAGTCGGCGGGATAGACCGTGCGGCTGTCGAGCAGTTCCTTGTTCTCGAACGGGTAGTGTATCTGTGCGTAGGGCATAGAGCCGGAGTCGAACCATACGTCGATGAGGTCGGTTTCGCGCTTCATGGGTTTGCCCGTGGGCGAAACGAGCACGATGTTGTCGACATAGGGACGGTGGAGGTCTATGCGGTGGTAGTTTTCATCGGAATAGTCTCCGGGTACGAAGCCCTTGTCCTTGAGGACGTTGCTCTCCATGCAGCCGGCAGCCACGCTCTTGTCTATTTCGGCGTAAAGCTCTTCTAGCGAAGAGATGCAGATTTCCTCGCGCGTCTCGGCGTTGCGCCAGATAGGCAGCGGCGTACCCCAGTAGCGCGAGCGGCTGAGGTTCCAGTCGTTGAGGTTTTCGAGCCATTTTCCGAAGCGGCCCGTACCCGTCGAGGCGGGCTTCCAGAGGATGCCGTCGTTGAGCTGCATCATGCGCTCTTTGAGAGCCGAGCTGCGGATAAACCAGCTGTCGAGCGGATAGTAAAGCACGGGCTTGTCCGTACGCCAGCAGTGGGGGTAATTGTGGACGTGCTTTTCAATCTTGAACGCCTCGCCGGCCTGCTTCATCTCCATGCAGATGACGATGTTGAGGTCTTCGGCCTTGGCGGCGGCTTTTTCGTCGTACTTGCCGCCGGGGTTAAACTCGGGGGCGTAAGCGTTCTTCACGTAGTCGCCGGCGTGGCGGGCATAGGTGGCCGTGTCCACGCAGGTCTTCACGAAGTCCTCGTTGAGTTCGTCCACGAGGTAGTACTTGCCCGTAAGGTCAACCATCGGACGCGTTTCGCCGCCCTTATTAATAAGGAATAGCGAGGGGATGCCGGCAGCCTTGGCCACCTTGGCATCGTCCGCACCGAATGTGGGGGCAATGTGCACAATGCCCGTACCGTCGTCGGTGGTCACGTAGTCGCCGGGGATTACGCGGAAGGCCTCGTCGGCAATTTCCACGAACTTGTCGATGCCGGCGGCGAAGCACTTTTCGGGGTGTTTGGCTGCGTACTCCTTGACAAAGGCGGGGGCGTTGTCGTCGTTCTTCTCGCAGGGCTTCACCCACGGCATGAGCTGCTTGTAACGCATACCCACGAGTTCCGCGCCCTTCCATTCGCCGGCAATGCGGTAGGGAATGACCTTGTCGCCCTGCTTGTAGGCCTCGAAGTCGGCGTTTTCGCCCTCTTCCTTGAAGTAGGCGCGCAGACGGTCCTTGGCCACGATGGCGGTAATGGGTTCGGCGGTGTAGGGATTGAATGTTTCAACGGCCACGTAGGTGTAAGTCGGGCCTACGCAAAGGGCGGTGTTCGAGGGGAGCGTCCACGGCGTGGTTGTCCACGCAAGGAACACGGCCTTGCCCCACTTCGCCATTTCGGGCTTGGGGTCAACAATTTCGAACTGTGCCGTCACGGTGGTGTCCTTCACGTCGCGGTAGCAGCCGGGCTGGTTCAGCTCGTGCGAGCTGAGGCCTGTGCCGGCGGCCGGCGAGTAGGGCTGGATGGTATAGCCCTTGTAGAGCAGCCCCTTTTTGTAGAGCTGCGCGAGGAGCCACCAAAGAGTTTCGATGTATGAGTTTTCGTAAGTGATGTAGGGATGCTCCATGTCGACCCAGTAGCCCATAAGGTGGCTAAGGTCGGTCCACTCCTGCGTAAACTTCATCACGTTTTGGCGGCAGCGGGCGTTGTAGTCTTCAATGGAGATGGTTTTGCCAATGTCTTCCTTGGTAATGCCGAGTTCCTTTTCCACGCCGAGTTCCACGGGCAGACCGTGCGTGTCCCAGCCGGCCTTGCGCTTCACTTGGAAGCCCTGCATAGTTTTGTAGCGGCAGAACACGTCCTTGATGGTACGTGCCATAACGTGGTGGATACCGGGATGTCCGTTGGCCGAGGGGGGACCCTCGAAAAAGACGAATGAGGGACAGCCCTCGCGTTCTTCCATGCTTCGGTGGAAAAGGTCTTGCTTGTCCCACTCTTTGAGTACTTCTTCGTTCACCTCAAAGAGGTTCAAGCCGTTGTGCTCAGAAAACTTCATATATCGTTTATTGCTTTTCTATGTGTTATATGCGGCGGGCATCGCTCTGCCAGCCAAAAACGTCGCGTGCAAAGTTACGCCATAGCCCTTGAAAAAGGAAACGAAACAATTCTTTTTTCTCCCCCATGGGGTGCGCCGCTGCCATTTTGCTACCCGTTTTGCTGTTCCGCTTGCAATCTGCGGCACAGGGGCGTCACCCACACGGCGTAGACCGCGAACGAGCCGAGGCAGAGCAACGCGTCGGGCAGGAAGCTGCCGAAACAGCCGGCCGCGCTGACGAGGAAACCAAGGGCGAACGACAGCCGCCACAGCAGCAGGTAGGTGTTTTGCGCCGTGCCTCGCTGGCAGTGGCGCGAGGTGGATATCCAGTCCATCAGATGGCGCGAACTTACGCCGCCAGCCCCCATTCCAGCAAGGACGTAGGCTATCAGACTTGCCAGCGGACTTGGCACGAGGCTAAGCAGGAGCATAGCCGCCGCAATAAGCGCGTAGGCTTGGGCTACAATCGTGCGCTGTCCCACCCTGTGGCGCACAAAGTACTGCACAAGGCAAGCCGCCGCCACGCCTGCCGCAAGGGCGAGAAACGCCGTCACGTCGGGTTGGCTGCCGGCCATGCGCCCTATCGCCCACGGGGCGGCAAGCAGGGAGAGGCCCAGCGGGAGCGACTTGGGCAGGAAGAAGCGGTCGAGCGTAAGGAGCGGCACTTTCACTGGGGCTTTGACGGGGATTTCGGTCTGCGCCACCAACACGAACGAAAGGGCGCAGGGAATGAGCAGCCACCAGAACACGTCGGGGAAAGGCACGAGGAACGTGGCCACGTACCCGGCGAACAGTCCGAGCGGAACGCCGATGCGCCCCGCCCATCCGTAGAGCAGGTCGCCCCGGTTGCGCTGGCTGGAGTGAAGCACGTCGTTGACGAGCGTCGCTCCCAAGGCAGTCTGGGCCACGCCGAACGCCATGCCCTGCACGAGCTGCAGGGCGAGAAACACTTCCTTTATCGTGGTGAACGCATAGCCCACCGATACCGCCGGACCAAGAACGAGGAGGGCTTTGAGGAAGACCGACTTGCGCACGCGCCGTTCCATGAGGTGCGCCCCAAACGGGCCCGGCAGGAACATGCCCGCCGAAAACGCCAGCACGCCCCACGCCGTATGGAGCAGCGTGCCGCCAAGGTGCAGGGTGTGCACGGCGGCAAGCGGAATCATGGCATATATATATATGTGCAGGAACCAGTTTGCCGCACAGAGCGTGAGAAAGCGCGAACTCAATATGCCTTTGTGCCTTTGCGTTGACATTGCAGGGAAAAGGCTTAGTATTGCTCGTTGGCGTTGGGGAAGTCGCAAGCCTTCACGTCGGCTACGTACTGCCCTATGGCGTCGGTCATCACGGTGTGGAGGTCGGCGTAGCGGCGCAGGAACTTGGGCGAGAAGCCCTTGTTCTTGCCCAACATATCGTCGATTACGAGCACCTGGCCGTCGGCCGGGCCCGCCCCGATGCCAATGATGGGAATGTCCACGCTGGCCACCGCCTTGGCGGTAAGGGTCGCGGGAATCTTTTCGAGTACAATGCCGCAGCAGCCGGCTTCGGCGAGGGCTTTCACGTCGGAGAGGAGCTTGTCGGCCTCGGCCTGTTCCTTGGCGCGTACGGCGTAAGTGCCGAACTTGTTGATGCTCTGCGGCGTAAGCCCGAGGTGGCCGAACACGGGTATGCCTGCGCTGAGTATGCGCTTCACGGCATCGAGAATTTCTACGCCGCCCTCGAGTTTAAGTCCGTCGCAGCCCGTTTCCTGCATAATGCGTACGGCGTTGCGCACGGCTTCTTTGGCGTCGACCTGATACGTGCCGAAGGGCATGTCGCACACCACGAAGGCGCGCTTCACGCCTCGCGCAACCGACTGTGCGTGGTAAATCATCTGGTCGATGGTAATGGGCAGCGTAGTCAGGTTGCCGGCCATCACGTTCGAGGCACTGTCGCCAATGAGTATGCTGTCCACTCCGGCCGCGTCGACAATCTGCGCCGTGGTGTAGTCGTACGATGTAAGCATCGCAATTTTCTTTCCTTCCGCTTTCATTTCTTTCAAGCGGTGCGTGGTCACCTTTCGGGTGTCGTCCACTAAATATCCTGCCATAGTGTATAGGTGGTTTCGGGGTTATTTCAAGGCACGCATCTGCGCCAAGTTTATTTCAGTAAAATTGCGGATAGTCAGCCGACTCAGAGGGGCAACGGCTTCCGCGCTGTTAGTGGTGGTCAGGGCTATAACGGTGGCTCCGCTGTCAAGGCCGGCCCGTAGTCCGCTTAGGGAATCTTCAAAAACGTAGCACTGCCGGCAGTCTACGCCCAACGTGCGGGCGGCGTTCACGTAGCAGTCCGGGGCGGGTTTTGAACGGGTGGCGTTCTCGGCCGTGAAGATTTCCGTAAAACAGTCCTTAAATTGGGGATGACGGGCGCAGAGGTTCTCCATTTTCCTGCGGTTCGAACTCGTCACGACGGCGGTCTTCACGCCGGCTCGGCGGAGTTCGTCGACAAACGCCATTGCGCCCTCCACAAAGGGATAGTCCATTTGCCTTTCAAACTCGTCAAGTTCACGGGCGATGCGCTGCTGCGCCTCGGTGTCGCCCGGGTAATACCGCTGGAAGATTAGCGAAAGCGTGTTGCCCTTGATGCGCATGGCGAGGTCGGGGATGTGCGGAAAGTCGCGGCGGCCAATCTCTGTCCAAAATTGGGTGTACTGCCCTTCGGTGTCGACGATTACGCCGTCCAGGTCGAAGAGCACAGCCTCTTGCGGGTTGATCATTGTTTGTGTGTTGTCTGTCCTGAAAACTGCGGCAAAGTTACGGCAAGCCGCCAACAAAACAAAACCGTGCCCCCTCAATAGCCCCCTCGCCGGCCGTCCGGGAGAAAAAGCGAGCCTCGCGTTTTGCCCTGCACGCATATTGCACTATCTTTGCACCAAATATCGAAAACGCAGCGCAACAGAAAGCGAAACCGCTGATTTACACGCTGCTCCCTGCGAAGTGACGGGCCGCCCGGACGGCACGCACATCCGCACACAACGACCACCGCGTGATTGCTTTGTGGACAGGGCTTTTGTCTAACCAATTCCACAATTCATGGGGCTACTACTCCTCTATCTTTTTGGCGCGCTGAGCATTTCTTTCCTCTGTTCTATTCTTGAAGCCGTGCTGCTGTCTGCGCCGATGTCGTATGTGTCAATGCTCGAAAAGGAAGGGCGCAAAGGTGCCGCGCTGCTCAAAAAGTACAAGCAGGACATTGACAAACCTATTGCCGCAATCCTTTCCCTCAACACCATCTCGCACACTGTGGGCGCCGCCGGCGTTGGCGCGCAGAGCGAGGCCGTTTTCGGCAGCGAGTTTTTCGCCCTCACCTCGGCGGTGCTCACGCTGCTCATCCTCGTATTTTCAGAAATCATACCGAAGACCATCGGCGCAGCCTATTGGCGGCAGATGGCCATCCCCTGCTCGCGCGTCATCCACGTGCTGGTGGTCATCACCTACCCCCTCGTGCTGATGTCGGAACTCATCACGCACCTTTTCTCCTCAAAGAAGCAGCAGGCCTCGGTCAGCCGCGAGGAGGTTTCGGCCATGGTGACAGTAGGTGCCGAAGAGGGCGTGTTCGAGAAGAAGGAGAACCGCATGATTCAGAACCTTCTCAAACTCGACGACATCTGCGCACGCGACATCATGACCCCAAGTTCGGTGGCCGAGATTGCCGAAGAGAGCATCACGCTGCGCGAGTTCTACCAGAACGAGGCGTTCCGCCAATTCTCGCGCATCCCCGTCTACAACGACGAGAACGACGACTACATCAAGGGCTACGTGCTGCGCCAGACTATCCTCGAAAAACTCGCTGAGGACAAGTTCGACCTCCGCCTCTCCGACATCATGCGCCCCGTGCTGACGTTCTCCGAGACCGAGGACGTGTCGCACGTTTGGGAAAAGCTTCTCGCCAAAAAGGAACACATCTCCATCATCATCGACGAGTACGGCTGCTTCCGCGGCATCGTCACCATGGAGGACGTTATCGAGACCATGCTCGGCACAGAGATTGTGGACGAAAAGGACACCGTGACCGACATGCAGGAGTTCGCCCGCGAAAAGTGGCAGGAGCAGCAAAAGAAGAACTGACCCCCGTCCGCACACCTCGTATATATAGGAACAATATAGACAGACTTACCTGAAAAGCAGTTGGCGCGCCGTGCGCCGATTGCTTTCTTTTTTCCAACCGCCCCACCACAGTTTCCCCCGTTATGCTACGTTATCTCCTTCCCATGCTGTTGCTGCTCCTTTTGCCCGATGCCTATATCTGGCGGTTCTTCACGCGGCAGCAGCCAGGCCTGTGGCGCACGCTCGTACTTGTGCTGCCCACCGCCGCCACCCTTCTGTTCCTCGTGCTTACGCTCTGCCACGTGCGCGCCGCACTGCTTATGCAATGGGCTTTTGTGCTGCTCATCTGCGTAACGGTGCCCAAACTCGTTTTCACCGTGTTCGACCTTGCCGGGCGCACCCTCGTGTGGAACAGTCCCGCCGCCCTGCCCTGGGTGCACCGCCTCGCCGTTGCGCTGGCCGTCGTTGCCGCCGGGGCGCAGGTGTACGGCACGGCGTGGGGATGGCAGCGGCTCACGGTGAAGCGCACCGCCCTCAGGGTTGACGGCCTGCCCGCGGCGTTCCGCGGATACCGCGTCGTGCAGATTTCCGACCTCCACCTCGGCACCTACGCCGGCAACACGCGCCTCGCGGCCTCGCTCGTCGACAGCGTGAACAGCCTCCGCCCCGACCTCATCGTCTTCACGGGCGACATCGTCAACGCAGCCTCGGCCGAAATAGCCCCCTTCGTCCCCACCCTCTCGCGGCTTGGGGCCAAGGACGGCGTATACGCCATTCTCGGCAACCACGACTATTGCATGTACCAGCCGGGCCTCACCGCCGCGGAGCAGCTGCGCGAGGTGGAACGGGTCGTTGCGGCGGAACGCTCCATGGGCTGGAACGTGCTGCTCAACTCCCACCGGATGCTCCGCCGCGGCGGCGACAGCCTGTGCCTGGCCGGCGTTGAAAACGTGGGCAAACCGCCCTTCCCCGAACGGGGCAGCCTCAGCCGTGCCTTGCAGGGCGTTCCCCAAGGCACTTGCACCGTGCTGCTCAGCCACGACCCGTGGCACTGGCGGCACGGCGTGACGGACCACTCCGACGTTGCCCTCACCCTCTCCGGCCACACCCACGCCCTGCAAATGCAGATAGGCCGCTTTTCGCCCGCCTCGTGGTTCATGCCCGAATGGGGCGGCCTCTACCGCCAAGACTCCCAGCAGCTCTACGTGTCGACCGGCGTGGGCGGCAGCGTCCCCTACCGCCTCGGAGCCTGGCCCGCCGTCGAACTCCTCACGCTGGAATAACCCCGGCGAGGGGCAGTCCGCCCGTTTGCCGTCTGCGTTTAGCAAAGAAACGGCTTATTTTCAAAAATAACTTTGCAAAAGCTTTGCTTGGCACGAAAAAGCGATTACATTTGCAGTGTTATCCAAAACACAATCTTTTTACCTTGGAACTAATACCTATTGAAAACGTAAAAAGCAGTTCGTTGCGAAACGAACTGCTTTTTGTTTGGGGTTGAACGTACGGGGGTGCCAGGACTTCCCTCTACGAGAGTTCCCGTCCTTGCCGTCAGGGCAGAGAGTAGGGTGTTCAAAATGCGAATATTTGTGGTGCAAAATTGCCACGACAATGCCCCTGAACCGCGCCCCAACGGGGCAGCTCCCCATAGCCCAGGGCAGAGCCGACACGAAGTGGCGGCGTCACCCTGGGTACCCC
>CAVGTD010000059.1:0-12052 GCA_963632215.1 Clostridiales bacterium | reverse complement strand
AGAGCACAACCTTGCCAAGGTTGGGGTCGCGAGTTCGAGTCTCGTTTTCCGCTCAAAAGCAAAAACCACCACAGAGGGCAGCTACGCTTGAAGCTTAGCTGCTTTTTCTTTCTCAACACGCCATGCGGTATTCTCCGGAACGCGGCTGTTTTCCCTGCACATTCACCCGGTTTTTGCTTACGCCGCAGGGAAAACGCCGAGTGCCGGCCTTATGCTTTAAGTCAGTATATGAACATCTACGCACGCTATTTCGACCAAGACGCCTTGGTTCACAGTTACGACGAATTGATGGACTTTCTCTCGTCGATAGGCGAAATCCCCATTACACAACACCTTGAAGAAGACGTAAGGACTTACGTGGAGAGCGATATGCCCTACCCTAAGCGCTACAAGATACGTCCGCGCGTCTACTTCATACTGATAAAGACATCGGCCGCCACCATGGAGCAGTTCAAGGCCAACCGCAAGGAGCCGGACGCGAAGCCGCAGGAGAGCAAGCCGGAAAAGC
The DNA here is from genome assembly GCA_963632215.1 of Clostridiales bacterium. GTDB lineage: Bacteria > Bacteroidota > Bacteroidia > Bacteroidales > Bacteroidaceae > Alloprevotella. Next base: position 11,544 of record CAVGTD010000059.1, on the reverse strand, counting down.
CCGCGCAAGCCGAAACCACGTACAACAAGAAGGAGGCCAAGATGGCCAAGTTGGCGGAGACGCACGAGGGCTGGTACTTGGCGACCATCGAGTTTAAGAGGGTGCTGCCCATAGCCGGCACGTCAAAGTTTCGCTACCAGGACACGTCTTTCCAAGCCTACGTGAAAGCCACCTCGGGACTGGAATGCTACAACCGCGTGGTGGAACACCTGAAAAACCGCCCAGAAATCGACCTGCGGAGCCAGTTCCCCTCGGCCCGCGGCAGCAACTTCACCTTTGAATACGTGGGACACGAACTCCCTACTGAGTAAACAACCGCCACGGCGGCGCAAGCATACAATAAACGAGCCATCCCCCTCGGCGCAGCACCTGCAAGATGCGCGCCAAAGAGGATGGCTTTCTTTTTGTGGTTGATCTGTCGGCGGCCGTCCGGGACGGCACGCCGCCCGAACGCCTGAAAAAGAAAAAGACTAAGGATGAACCTTAGTCTCTAACTTTGTTGCGGAGGCTCGACTCGAACGAACGACCTCCAGGTTATGAGCCTGGCGAGCTACCAACTGCTCCACTCCGCGTTCTCAAGAGCTTTGTTTTAACAACCTTGTTGTTATCTCTTGTTTGCGATTGCAAAGGTAGGGCATTTGGCTTTTCCGTCCAAACCATCTACGGAATTTTTATGCGAAAAACTGCATTTTTCTTTATTTACCGCCGTTTGTGCTATCTGCTATTTGCAAAACAACCGCTCCATAGGCAGGAATTTCAACGAACGCCGGTTTTGCGTCGCTCAGTTCAACAGTCTGCAAATTGCCAGTAAGGAGGTCGGTGGCCGAAATCAGACCTTGGCGAAGCCCCAAGAACGAGAAAGCGTGCGCGGGTACGTTCACGCCAACGTGGACAGGCACTTCGGCAAAGTTCGCCACGATGAGCAACGTCTGCCCGCCGTCGGCCTTGCGGAGGAATGCGTACTGGCGGTCGCAGTCGTATCCGTTCTCGCGGCCGTAGTTGGCGTACTGCAAATCGTAGAAAGAGCCATCGGACAGCGCCGGCTGCCGCTTGCAGAGCGAAATCACCTGCTTATAATAGGCGTAGAGCCGTTTTTCGTCGTCGGTCATCTCCTTGTCGGGGTCTGCGGCAGTGAGTTTGCGGAGCGAGGGTACCGACCAATAGTCGAAGATGGTGGTGCGGCCGTCGCTGCCGCTGAAGCCCTCGGCATCCATGCCCGGCTCGCCCAGTTCCTGCCCGGCGTAGACCATGAACGGGTTTGTGCCCATCATTGCGCTCACCACCAGGGCCGGGAGAGCCTTGAATGCGTTGCCGGCGAAGTAGGCCGAGGCTATGCGCTGCTCGTCGTGGTTTTCGAGGAAGTTGAGCATGTGCGGGCGTATGTCGTCAACGCTCTGCCAGCAGCCCGTGATGCACGAGGCCGAGGCGTTGCAGGCCACCACGGCGCGCAGGGTGTCGTACAAGCCCACCTTGTCGTAGAGGTAGTCGAAGCCAGCGGCGATGTAACGGCGGTATTCGCCGGGGTTGTACACCTCGGCGATGAACTGCACGTCGGGGTACTGCTCGCGCACCTTGCCTGTGGCATAAGTCCAGAACTCAGCTGGCACCATCTCGGCCATGTCGCAACGGAACGCGTCAACGCCCTTCGAGGCCCAGAAGAGGAGGATGGCGGTCATCTTCTTCCACGTGGAAGGCACGGGCGAGAAGTGAGTCGTGCGCCCGTTCATGTAGTCTACGCCGTAGTTGAGTTTCACCGTCTCGTACCAGTCGTTGCGCCCGGGCCATGCGCTGAAACAGTCGTTGCCCGTTGCCTTGGCTGGATACTCCTTGTAGGGCTGCGGCGCGGTGCGGTCGTTGTCGAAGTCGGCATGGAGCGTCTGCCCCCCAAGGTAGTAGAAGTTGTTCTCGGGCGAGAAGTCCTTCGACGTGTCGTCGTCCTGCCCCAAGGCGCGCACGCCCTTCGGCGCGGCGTCGCTGCGATACTGGCGGGCCACGTGGTTGGGGACGAAATCGAGGATGAATTTAAGCCCGGCCTGATGCGTGCGTTTCAGCAACGCTTCAAACTCCTTCATGCGCCGCGGCACGTTGACGGCCAAGTCGGGGTCGATGTCGTAGTAGTCCTTAATAGCGTAGGGCGACCCGGCGCGGCCCTTTACCACGGCGGGGTGGTCAGCCTGGATGCCTTGGGCGGAATAGTCGGTTTTGGTGGCGTGCTCTATAAGTCCGGTGAACCACACGTGGGTGAAGCCGAAGCCGGCAATGCGCCGCAGCTGGGCGGCGGTGATATCGTTGAGTTTGGCGCAACCGTTCTCCTCGATGGTGCCGTTCGGCTTGTTGAGGGGCTTGGGGTTGTGGCTGTAAAGACGGGTAAAGATTTGGTAGATTAAAGGTTTCATGTTTTTTGAGCTGTGTCGGGGTTGTTAGAATGGCGATCCAATTAATCGTCAACGTAAATATGCCAATTCGGTTGACTCGTGGAACTGCCCTAAAAAGAGAAGAGCTACGTCTGTGGAAAGTCCATCACGACGCAGCTCTTTATGATTATTGCGCAAGGCAGGGCGTTAGTCGTTCACGCCGTGCGCCTTCACGCTGTCGTTGCCCTTGCAGATTTTGGCAATCATGCCTTGGAGCGTTTTGCCGGGGCCGCATTCGGTGAAGTCCGTTGCGCCGTCGGCCACCATGGCACTGACCTCCTTTGTCCAAAGCACCGAAGCAGTGAGCTGGGCGATGAGGTTGGCCTTGATTTCCTCGGGGTCGGTATGGGGAAGACCGTCCACGTTTTGGTAAACGGGGCAGATAGGCTTGTGGAACTCCGTGGTAGCGATGGCAGCTTCGAGTTCATCCTTGGCGGGCTTCATGAGCGGAGAGTGGAACGCGCCGCTTACGGGCAGGATGAGCGCACGCTTTGCGCCGGCCTCTTTGAGACGCTTGCAAGCCTCCTCAACGGCTTCGGCCTCGCCCGAGATAACGAGCTGACCCGGGCAGTTGTAGTTGGCGGGAATGACAACCTTGCCGGTTTCCTCGCTCACCTGCTTGCACACCTCCTCAACCTTGTCGTCGGACAGGGCGATGATGGCAGCCATTGTGCCGGGCTGTGCCTCGCAGGCCTTTTGCATGGCCTTGGCGCGGGCGGCCACGAGCTTCAAGCCGTCCTCGAAGCTCAGGCAACGGGCGGCGGTGAGGGCGGAGAGTTCGCCCAGCGAGTGTCCGGCCACCATTGCGGGCTGGAAGTCGCTGCCCAGGCAGAGCGCGCTGACTACACTGTGAAGGAACACGGCAGGCTGTGTCACCTTTGTCTGCTTCAACTGTTCGTCAGTGCCTTCGAACATGATGTCCGTGATGCGGAAACCTAAGATATCGTTGGCTTTTTCAAAAAACTGCTTGGCAATGGGATGTTTCTCGTACAGGTCCTTGCCCATACCTACGAATTGCGCCCCTTGACCCGGGAAAACGAATGCGTTCATTTATGTTCTATAGTTTATTATGTGTGTGCTTTGTGTTTCGGCCTTGCCCACACTTGCGCCAAGACCCTGGGTGAAAACGTCTGCGTACGTGTTTTCACGCAGTGCAAAGTTACTAAAAACAAGCGTATTTCAGCCGTCGGCAACGTGTTTTGGCTTAAAAATCAGCGTTTCGGCAACGGGTTCAGCACGAACACCTTTGTTTCGTGCGGGGCAACTGTTCCGCTCCACGCCGAGGCGTTTTTCTTTACGTCCTTGTGCTGCCAAACGTCGCGCAGACTGTATTTGCCCTTCAATCCGATGGCTGAAAAAACGACGGACGGCTTGCGCACCTCGTCAGCGGCGTTCAGCACGGCCAGAGCATAGCGGCCGCCACTGAGGGGACGGAGGTAGACCTGTACGCCGTTGGCCTCATGCACTCTGACCGCCGCCCGGGCCAGCGTGTCCTGACTGACGGCGATTATTTCGGGATTGAGCAGGATGCGGCGGTCAGCCTCGGTGAGGCTTCGCAGGTCGTTGGTCATGGCGAGCGGCGAACAGAGCATGCACCACATGCTCATCTGCGTTTGGTATTCGGTATACGAGCACCCTACCCCGCCGAGGTCGCTCGACGGGCCGCCCTTTCCGCACAGCCCCACCACGAGCATGTCCATGTCCGGCCACTGGCTGCGGCTTACCTTTGGGGCGAGCGGAGCGGTGACGTTGATTATGTCGAGGATGCCCATTCCGCCTTGCCCCACCACGTCTTTCCACATATCGCGCACGTCGTAGCTTGTCCGCCATAGCTGTCCGCCTACTTCGGCGCACCAGTCCTCAGCGTTGCGCTGCCCCCACTCGCACACGCCGAGGGCGATGTCGCGGCCGGACTGCTGCAAGGCATCGGCCATGTCGCGGTATCGGCGGCGAGCCGTCGCGCTGTCCTCGGGGGCGTTGCAGTAGTCGTATTTCAGATAGTCGATGCCCCACGAGGCGAACGTGCGCGCATCCTGCTGCTCAAATCCCAGACTGGCCGTTGCCCCGGCGCAGGTGAGTTGAGCGGCATCTGAATAAATGCCCAATTTGAGTCCTTTGGCATGGACGTAGTCCGCAAGGGCTTTCATGCCCGAGGGAAACTTCTTCGGATCGGGGATGATGTTGTTCTGCGCGTCGCGGCCGCCTTGCCAAAGGTCGTCAATGAAGATGTACTTGTAGCCGGCGGCGGCAAAACCCTCGTCGACCATTGCGTCGGCCATCTGCTTGATGAGCGTTTCGCTGATGTCGCCCTTGAAGAGGTTCCACGTCATCCAGCCCATGGGCGGCACGGGGGCGAGCCGGGTGCGGGGTTTCTGCTGCGCCTGTGCCGAGAGAGCGAGCAGGGCGGCAAAGATTGCTGCGGATATTCGTTTCATGGCATCTTGTATAGGTCAGTCTTTCTTTTCGGAGTTTTCCCACTCTTCCCACTGCTTCATGGCCTCTTTCCAGTCGGTCTGCTGTTCGGCAGGGGCTTGTTCGGTCCGGAGCTGTGCGTCGCGTTCACGGTCGCGGGCGCGCTTGGCAAGCATATTGGCGATGGTGGCATCGTCGAGTATGACGATAGCCTTACGTTGCAGGGCTGCGTCGAGTTCGTCGGGGCCAAAGGCTTTGCCCTGCTCGTTGAAGTCGGAGATGTTGAACTCGTATTTTGTGCGCAGGTCGTGGCGGATGAGTTTCTGCCCAAGGCGGTTGGCCAGGTTCTTCTTGGCCAGAAGCGCACGTATCTCCTTGATTTCTTTTTCGGAGTATTTGTTTCTTCCCATTCGGTGTGTTTAGTTTTCTTACAAAAGCCCCAGTTCGGCGGCAAAGCCGGCGGCTTCTTCGAGCGTGTTGCGCTTGCCCACGTCGAGCAGCCGCAGTCCGTCCTGCACGCAGCCGCGGATATCGGCCTCGGCGCATTTTTGCAGGTAGAAGTCCATGATGGGGAACGCCTCGGGGTAGTCGGTCATCAGGCTGAACACCCTCGGCGAAAACAGGTGTATGCCCGAAAAGGCGTAGCGGCGGAGCGACTGCGCATCGAGTCCGGGGTACGGCGAACGCACCTCGCCCGTCGCGATGTTGGTCCAGCCGCGCAGGCGCATATCTTCGCCGAAGAGCAGGTAGCGTTGCGTTTGCCGTTCGCTCACCATCAGGGCGGCATCGGCGTTGCGGTGACGCTCGTAGAACTCCCGCAAGGGGGCGTTGCTGAGTATGTCGACGTTGTGTATGAGGATGGGGCGGTCGTCGGGCGTGAAGAGCGAGGCTGCCCGCCGCAGTCCGCCGCCGGTGTTGAGCAGCAGGGCCGACTCGTCGGAGATGCGCACCGGCACTCCCCACGATTGGCTTTCTACGTAGCGGATGATTTGCTCGGCAAAGTGGTGGACGTTGACAACCACCTCCGTCGCGCCTTCGCGGATGAGATGGCGCAGGACGATGTCTATCAGCGGACGGCCGCCGACGGGTACCATGGCCTTTGGCATCGTGTCGGTGAGCGGACGCAGGCGCGTGCCTAGCCCGGCGGCAAAGAGCATTGCTTTCATGCTTCGGTATTGGGTTTGTGGCTTAGGGTAACTAAAAAGAGTTTAGCAGGTTCGCAAAAGGCGGTTGCCTGTTAAACTCTTTCTGTGCGTGGCGGCATTGGCCGCGCTACTTGTTGTATCGGCTGTAAATCACTTGCAGCTGCAGGGGATTGCCCTCGCCGCCTTCGAGCTGCACGGCGGAGAGACCGAGCTGGGGCTTGAGGCTGCGAAGAACGGACGACGAGCTGCCGTACACGGATGTGCTGGTGGTGTAGACGGCGTCAACCGGAACGAGAGCCAGCTTGTTCCACTCGGGATTCTTGGCTTCCCACTCAGCGTACTTGGCGCGGCGTTTTTCAAGCGTGGCTGTTTTACGTTCGTCAGCAGTGAAGCAAGCGTTGTCGCGCACGTTTTTAAGGTACGTCACAAGCGTGCTGATGTTTGAGAACGCGTAGTAGTTCTTCGACGACGTGGCGGCAGTGCTAAGGAAACTCGTTTCGCTGTCGGGCAGTTTGCCGTTTTCGAAGAACGACTGGAGCGAATCCTTACGCACGAGGAGCAACTGCTGCGGCGTGGGCAGGGAGTATTCAGAGTCTTTCGTTCCCTTGCAACGGATGATGAGCTGCGCCAGACTGAGGCTGTCGTTGTAGTGTTCGCCGTTACGGCCGTCTACGATAGAGTCGACGGGAATGGTCAGTTCGGTGTAGAGGCCGGCGGGCGACTGAATGTAAGTGCCCTTGCCCGTATTGAGCTGAGCCACGTAGTCTTTGAGCGACGCGCCGTTCATCTCGTTCGTCACCTTGTTGGTTTGCAGCACTTCCTCGGTGGCACCGAAACGCTGCGTGCCAGAGAGGATGGTGTCGCGCCCGGCTGCGTTGGTCGTGTGGTAGCGGAAAGCCACGTCCATGGCAATCATCGCGCTCTTAATCATCACGCCCGACCCTCCGGCGTGTTCTACGCTCAGGCCCGGACATACGTTCTTTATAAAGAGGTAGTTGTTCTTGAAGTTCTCCTTGTTGTCGAAGTAGCTGCGCATGATGCGCGTGCCGTAGGCCTTGGGCAGAGCCACCTTCACGGTGCGGTAGTACTTCTTGCCGTTCGTCTCGTTGTCGGGGCGAGTGAGGTCCTTAACGGCGTAAAGCACAGTCTGGTCTACGATGCCGTCGCTGGCTATGTATTGCGCCGGGTCGATAGAGGTATAATACTTCGTGCCGTTGTCGCGCAAGATGTTGTCCTTGCTAAGTTCGCGCACACGGAGCTTCATCGTGGTGAGCGAATCGCCGTAGAAGCTGTCAAGCCAAATGTAGAGGTTGCACGAGTCGGCTTCCACCTCGCCGTTGTCGTTCAACACGAGCGTGCCGTCCTTCGAGGGGAACTTGCAGTTGTCGGGCAGGTGGAACTGCGCCAAGAAACCGGCCGAGGTACGTATGCGCGTATCGGGGTCGATTACGCTGCCGAGGTAGCAGCTGCTGGTGTTTGACAGGAGGGAATCGGAAAGCGCCGTGCGGCTTTCCACCTTGAATACGAAGTCTATGGAGGTTATTTCGTCCTTTTCGGGCATCAGGTCGTAGCCAATCTCAGCCGTGTCGTCGGTACAGGCCGCGAGAGATGCCAGGACAAATAGCAGTAAGCCTAAAACGCTCTTCTTCATCAGTCTTTAAATATGTATACAAAAAGCAAGTCCGTGTTTCGCGGCACAAATATACTTTATATGGTCTTAAAACACGGACTTGTTTCAATCTCTTAACGCTATTCTTTTCGGAATATCCCCACTGCGGGGAACGCCGCGCCGCGGCGGCTTACTTTTTGCCGTCGGCAACGAGGTTGAAAAACTCGTTGTAGGCTGCGCCCTTCTCCTCTTCGGCGGGCGTATTGAGTACGGGGATTTTACGGTCGGCGGCCAGCTTCAAAAGAGCGTCAACCTGGCCGGCTTCGCCCTCGATTACGCCGTCGCTAAACGCCACTGCCAACTGGCCGAGGCTGTCGGGCTGCGCAAGGTCTACGCCCGCCTTTTTCAGGGCTGCGGCATTGGCTGTGCGGAACTCAAGGCATTCGGCGAAGCGTTCCACCTTGGAGGCGTCGGGCGTTTCGCCGTAGAGCGAACTCACCACCTTCACGTCCATAAAGGGCGGCTCCTCGCGATAGGCAGTCTTTATATAATAAGGAACGATGGACGACATCCAGCCCTGACAGTAGATTACGTCGGGTGTCCAGCGGAGCTTCTTCACGGTTTCCAACACGCCGCGGGCGTAGAAGATGGCGCGCTCCACGTTGTCGGGATAGGCTGCGCCGTCGGCATCGGCAAACATTCCGCGCTTATGGAAGTAATCGTCATTGTCGATGAAGTACACCTGCATACGGGCGGCCTGAACGGAGGCCACCTTGATAATGAGCGGATGGTCGGTGTCGTCGATGATGATATTCATGCCCGAGAGGCGGATAACCTCGTGCAGCTGGTTGCGGCGTTCGTTGATCACGCCCCAGCGCGGCATGAACACGCGGATTTCGCATCCTTGCTCTTGCAGTGCCTGCGGCAACTTCCGTCCGTCGAGCGCAGTGTAGCTCTCCGGCACGTAGGGTATCATCTCCTGAGTGATGAACAATACTTTCTTTGCTTCCATGTGCTTTCTGTCTTTTCGAGAACAACCCGCATATAAGTAAACGGCGCAAACGCCAAGGTTTGCGCCCGCCGCGAACGGCACGCCGGTTGTTCTATCCGCAAAGTTACGAAAAAACCTTAACATTTACTCTTCCGCACTCCCGTTTTAGGTCTTTTCGTCCTGAATTTGACACATTTACCGCCTTGTATATGCCACGGCTGATTAATTATATGTTATTTTGCACCACTTTTCTAAGGGGTTATCACCCCAAACACAAAAAACAAACCGATGAAAGTCTTCAACACAAAGAAAGGCCTCGAGGATGCCTTGGCGGCAGTCCGCGCGCAGGGCCAGAAGATTGGTCTCGTCCCCACGATGGGGGCCTTGCATGCCGGGCATGCGTCGCTCGTGAAACGTTCCGTGGCCGAAAACGCCGTGACCGTGGTGAGCGTATTCGTCAATCCTACCCAATTCAACGATAAAAACGACTTGCAGAACTACCCCCGCACGCTCGAGGCCGACTGCAAGCTGCTCGAGTCGCTCGGCGCAACCTACGTGTTTGCGCCAAGCGTAGAGGAAGTATACCCAGAGCCAGACACGCGCCGGTTCTCCTACCCTCCCGTCGACACGGTGATGGAAGGGCCTCGCCGCCCGGGCCACTTCAACGGCGTTTGCCAGATTGTGAGCAAGTTGTTCTATATGGTGCAGCCGGACCGCGCCTACTTCGGCGAGAAGGATTTTCAGCAAATCGCCGTCATCCGCGCTATGGTCAAGGACTTGAAGTTGCCGCTCGAAATATGCCCCTGCCCCATTGTGCGCGAGGAGAGCGGACTTGCCCTGTCGTCACGCAACGCCCTGCTCACCGACGACGAGAAGCGCACGGCCGTGTGCATCTCGCAGGCTCTCAAGTCGAGCGTGGACTTTGCGAAGAATCACACCGTGGCCGAGACGCACGACCTTGTGGTAGGTGCGCTCAACGCCACCAAGGGCCTGGAGGTGGAATACTTTGAGATTGTAAACGGCACAACGCTGCAAACGGTCAACACGTGGGACGACGCCGACGACATCGTGGGCTGCATCACCGTGTACTGCGGCCAGCGTCCCGTGCGACTGATTGACAACATAAGGTATAAAGGCTGATCGGGATGTTGCTTACTCTGCTGAAATCGAAGATACACTGCGCCACGGTGACGGAGGCTAACCTCCACTACATGGGCAGCATAACCATCGACGAGGATTTGATGGACGCTTGCGGCATGGTTGCCGGCGAGCAGGTGCACGTGGTGAACAACATGAACGGCGAGCGCGTGGTGACTTACACCATTGCCGGCCCCCGCAAGTCGGGCTGCGTCTGCCTCAACGGCGCGGCGGCCCGTTTGTTCCAAGTGGGCGACGAGGTAATCATCATGGCTTTTGCGCAAATGTCGCCCGACGAGGCGAAGGCGTTCAAGCCGCAAGTGGTATTCCCCGAGGGCAAGAACAATTCGCTCTGACGGATTGAGGGCACGGGGATTTACGCAATCTCCGCACGCCCCCCCAAAAAACAACGGAGCGCAACGGATATCAAGTCCGTTGCGCTCCGTTTCGTTTGGCGTGCGGCTAACGCTATGCCACGCACCTTATATTACTTACCGCTTGTAACGGGGCGGATATTGAGACCACAGTAGCGAGCCTCGGAGTCTTCTACCTCTACTTTCACCTTTTCTTCTCCAAACACATCGGTTTTCGTACATACGTGGAGCGAGCTACCCTCTTCCCAATCTTGACCGATAGAGCTTGACCAGATGAGGCAGTCGTTCTCGTTGTAGATGTAATCCTCAGCGGTACGGCGGCAACCGCCTGCGGGGAGGAAGATAAAGTTGTTGTTAACCTTCGATTCTACCATGTAGCCGTCCACGCCGTTGCTCGACGTTTTCTTCCAGTAGCAGTCGCTTACGAGTTCTTCCATTTCCGCCTGTGTCGGCATGCGTACGTCTTCGCCCCAAGCCTTGGTGGCTGCGTCGTCCTCAGAAGTAAGTGACATACCGCCCTCGTAGAGCTTGTCGTACCATGTGGAGTTTTCGCTAGTAAACTCGTCCTTGGAGGCTGTTTCGCCCCAAGCGTAGTAGTAGCCAATCTGGTTTGCGCTCTTTGCGCCGAGGTTAGTCTCAGCCCAGAGCAGACCGGAATTAAGGCCGAGGTCTACGAATTTGTGACCGTTGACGATCTTCGACTTGTCGGCGGGCTTTTCGCCGGTAGTGGTAAAGGTGCGTACGTCGCTGTAGCTAATGCCGTGCCCAACCACCGAGGCTACGCGATAGTAGTAGGTAGTACCAGATATAAGGGCTACCATCTGTGCGCCTACGAACGTTGTGTCTGAGCCAGCCTCGCCAAGGATGATGTAGGAGTCGTCAGACGTAGGCAGTTGGTTCTTAGACGAATAAACAATTGCGAACGCGGGCTTATTTTCAGCGTCAATGCCTTTCAAGTCGCTAATAAGGCTTGCCTTTACAGTTACCTCGTAGGTAGACTCGTCGATTTTCTCGTCAGAGTATTCGTACGTAAAAAGGCCATTGGCGGCAGAGCCGAAAGTGACAGAGTCAACACTCTCGGTCGGATACACGTGAACCACGTCGTCCGTGCCCCACACGTACACGTTCTGCGCAAGGGCGGGAGTTGCGCTCACCATGGCAAGCACGGCTATAATAAATGCGTAGATTTTTTTCATAATCTCGTTATTTTGATGCAGGACATCCTTAATGAGCAATACGATTAGTCCTATTGGACGGGTACGGATAGGCTGAAAGCCTTGAAGTGCTTAGCCCAGGGCAGAGTGAAGGGGCGAAGCCCCGAACGACACCCTGGGTATCCGTTTTTAGCATTGTTGCCGCCCTGTAAGGTAGGTATTCAAAATCCCGTTTTTTCTGCAAGATATTTCCGCAAACCGCGGCCTGCAAGGCCAGCTCTCGATAGCCCAGGGCAGAGTGGCGGCGC
>CAVGTD010000058.1:0-12252 GCA_963632215.1 Clostridiales bacterium | reverse complement strand
ACCCGTACGTCAGTTTAGCAAACTGGTGGTTTCAGCCACTCACCCAAACTTCCTTACCTTGTCGTTTCAAGGCGTTGAAACCATCGTTGTGCTTCTGCCGCCTTTGGTGTTGGGGTACCCGGATTCGAACCAGGAAAGGCAGGACCAGAATCTGCAGTGTTACCATTACACCATACCCCAATTTCTCTTCTCGAACCTCGTCCGAACTTGCTTTGTTTTAGCGTTGTTTTGACGTTGTGTTCTCAAATCGATTGCAAAGGTAGGGCTTTATTTGAAACCTGCAAACCTTTGCCCGCTTTTTTTGAAAATAAATGCCGAAAAAATGCGTTTTCGGGGGATTTTGGTGTGATTTGCCCCCGAAAACGCCGGATTTGTCATTGCAAACGCCACAGACGGATGCCGATTGACGAGGGATGTTCTTGCAGGTAGCGGAAGAGGGTTTTGGGCTCTTCAACCACCTTTTTGTGGATGGAGGATGCGTTGAGCAGATGGAGCTGCCCGTCCTTGCCCCATACGGCCAGGCCCAGGTGTGAATAGTCTATGCCGTCCTTGCGCGTGACGATGGCTACGAGGTCGCCGTCCTCAATGGCTTTCAGTTTGGTCCGGGTGAGCTTCACGTTGTCCTGCGGCAGGTAGCGTCCGTCTATGCCGTTGGCGGCTTGCTCCATGGCCTTGATGCTGTCAACCCACTCGGGGTGCAGACGTAGAAACTTGTACTTGTCGGGGTGCTGGGACATATAATGATTGTCCACGTTGACAGGTGCGGTGAGGTTAGTGGGAAGAATTACCTCGCCGATGTTGCCGCGGTCAGCGTTGTCGTGCCACCACCACGAGAAGTAGTGCAGGCGCGACAGGTAGCCGTCCATCTCGCCGCCCCGGTAGCGAAGTGTTTCAAGGTTGTGGCAGAAAGCCTCGAACGTCTTGCCGCCTTGGCGGTGCGTACGGGCCAGTGCGAGCGAGGTCTCCACGAGCGTGGTGCAGTCCAGGCCCGTGAGGTTCACCACCAGTTGTTCGGGGTCGCTTCTCTCGAGGGTGGAGGCCACGTAGGGGATGCCTTTGAACTGGCGTGCGTAGAAAAGCACGTCGTTGCCCGTCACCGTGGCTTTGAGCAGTTCTACAACCTTTGCCGAGTCGGCTGCGGTGTAGAGCGTGTGGCGAAGTATGGTGTCGTGGGCGGTGGCGGTTTCTGCCTTCGGCGTAGGGTGGGGCAGGGGACTTTCGCTCTTCGTGTTCGAATGGCACGACAGCGAGAGCAGCCCGCAGAGAATATAGGGGAACAGTCGTTTCATTGTTATAGGCGTGGAATGGCGAAAGCGAAGAAGCCGGCTCTGCCGAACCTGCGTCTTCGCTTTCAGTCAATTTATCGGTATTGCGGAATGAGTTACTTGATGAGGCTTACCGAACGGTTGATGAACTTGCTCAGTGCCTCGCCGCGGAGCAGTCCGTTCTGCAAGAGCGCAAGGTCGATGAGTTGCGCCACTACGGGGTTTTGTTTGCCGTAGCCGGCCCAAGCCTGTTTGCGTTCCTCCTCCTTGGCTGCAATCTGGTCGTTGCACTCTTTTGTGTCGTTCTTCTCGCTTTCGGTGAGGTCCTCGGGCTTCTTGTCCTTTTGTTCCTGTTCGAGGGCTGTGCGGCGTGCGCGGAGGGTTTTCAGTTCCGTTTCGATGCCTTGCAGCTTGTCGGCGAGGGCGGACTTCATTCCGTCCAAAACCTCCTTTACGAGGCGGTGGTCTGAGTTAAGCACGAGGTTGTGCATGTCGGGCATTTCGCCGTAGAACGACATTCCCTGCTGGTAGCGGCTGGCATCCTTCATGCGGCGCATGTATTCGCTCTGCGTGATGATGACCGGCGTGGCGTTTTCGCCCAGTGCGGCGGTCTCCACGTGGAACTGTGTCTTGTCCATCGTGGGCAGTTCGGCGGTAAACACGCCGTTGAGCGAGGCTGCGTCGTCATCGCTTAGGTCGTTCTTGGGCGTGTCCTCTTTCTGGATAATTCGGTCTATCACGTCGCCGTCCACGCGGCTGAAGCGGCTCTTCTCAAACTTCTGTTCGAGCATTCCTACCATGGCCGTGTCGAGCTGTCCGTCGAGTAGCAGCACGCTGTACCCCTTGGCCTTTGCCGTCTCGATGTAGCTGTACTGCTCGTCTTTGTCGGTGGCGTAGAGGTAGATAAGGTTGCCGTCCTTGTCGGTCTGTTGTTCCTTGATGAGGGCTGCGTACTCCTCGTAGGTGAAGTATTTTCCCTCCACGTCCTTGAACAGGGCGTATGTCTTTGCCTTGTCGTAGAAGTCCTCCTCTGAGAGCATGCCGTAGTGGATGAAGAGCTTCAGGTCGTCCCACTTCTGCTCAAAGTCCTTTCGGTCGGCCTTGAAGATAGACTGCAAGCGGTCGCTCACCTTCTTGGTGATGTACGAGGATATCTTCTTCACGTTTGCGTCGCTCTGCAAGTAGCTGCGGCTCACGTTGAGGGGGATGTCGGGCGAGTCGATCACGCCGTGGAGCAGCGTGAGGAAGTCGGGGACGATGTTCTCCACCTGGTCAGTCACGAACACCTGGTTGCAATAGAGCTGAATCTTGTTGCGGTGAATGTCGATGTTGTTCTTGATGCGGGGGAAGTAAAGCACGCCCGTGAGGTTGAACGGGTAGTCCACGTTGAGGTGAATCCAGAAGAGCGGCTCGTCGGCCATGGGGTAGAGGTCGCGGTAGAACTTCTTGTAGTCCTCGTCCTTGAGCGTTGAGGGCGTTTTGGTCCACAGCGGGTTGGTGTCGTTCACGATGTTGTCCTCGTCGGTGTCCACCTGCTTGCCGTCTTTCCACTCCGTTTTTTTGCCGAAAGCGATGGGTACGGGCAGGAAGCGGCAGTACTTCGTGAGCAGTTCCTGCACTTTGTTCTTTTCGAGGAACTCCTGGCAGTCGTCTGAGATGTGAAGCACGATGTCAGTGCCGCGGTCGGCTTTTTCGCACTCGTCAATCTCGAACGCCGGCGAACCGTCGCACGTCCACTTCACGGCCTTTGCGCCCTCGCGGTGGCTGAGCGTCACGATGTCCACGCGGTCGGCCACCATAAAGGCCGAGTAGAAGCCCAGGCCGAAGTGGCCGATGATGGCCGAAGCGTCGTCCTTGTATTTCTCCAAGAAGTCGTTTGCGCCCGAGAAGGCTATCTGGTTGATGTATTTGTCGATTTCCTCCGCCGTCATGCCGATGCCCCGGTCGCTGATGGTGAGCGTCTTCGCCTCCTTGTCGGCCGTGACGCGCACGGTGAGGTCGCCGAGTTCGCCCTTGAAGTCGCCCTTCATCGAGAGCGTTTTCAACTTCTGCGTGGCGTCGACTGCGTTGCTCACAATCTCGCGCAGGAAAATCTCGTGGTCGCTGTAAAGAAACTTCTTGATAACCGGGAAAATGTTCTCGGTAGTTATTCCAATATTGCCCTTTTGCATAATATAATAAGGTGTATGTTGTTTTGTTTGTTCTCTACGTCATACGTTACAAATAGCGTGCCAATGTCCGCCCGTGTCACGTTGGCGGAGTTTTGCGGCTTATGCGTTGGGGGTAGGGGGAATGCGCTTGTTTGCGGCGATTACAAAATTCTTGGCCCTTTCAATTGCGTCGGGTTGGTACGGCAGTAGCTTCCCGTGTAAGCCTAAATGCGTTGAAGTAGTTCGGCTCAGTATTTGTTCCTTCGCAAACAATCAGAAATGATTGCTTGGTTGGTCGGAACCTTGAACGCCGGACATACCCTCTGTCGTGCCGCGGGTTATATCGTGCCATGACTATCGTCGTTAGTGATGAACAATCTCGTAAAATCTCCGATTACAGGTGTGCCGCCGTATTTGCCTTCCATGTACTCCTTTTCAAAAGATGCGTTGCTTCGCACTTTGTATTCGGCGAGCGAATATAGCTGTGTGGCACCGTAGTTGTCCTTTTGGGTAAACCACACCTGGTCTCTGCGCAGCATTTTTGCGCTCAGGATGTTAGTGTCGTGAATGGTGAATATAAGTTGCGCTTGGTTGGGGTTTGTTTTTCTCGAGTTGAACAGTCCAATTATTTTGCCCGTTAGTATTGGGTGCATCTTGCTGTCAATCTCGTCTATGACAAGCCGTTTCCCGTTGTCAAGGGCATCGATGATGGGGTAGGCCAATTGAAAGTATTTTATTGTCCGTTCCGATTCATTGTTTGCAAACGGGAACGAAACGGTTTGCGTCTCTTTGCCGTTGTCGTCGTACTGCACGTGGCTGCTAAGCACCTCGTCGTTTGCCTTGTAGATGTCTTCTATGCCAAGGTCTGCGTATTTGGAAAATTCCACGATGCGTTTGCGTGTCGCAGCATCCTCCAATTTGGCGGCGGCTTTCTTCCACATGGCTTCGTCGTCGTGGTTGGTGATGACAGATGTGTCACTCAGCCAGTTGACGATGCTTACGGCTGTCTCGTCGTTGAACTGTGCGGCCACGGATACGAGCAGTGCATTGTCGCGTACCATATTGTTGGCGACGAGGTTTCTGGCGATCGGGCAGGTCGGATGAACGCTAAAATTGGCTCCTTCCCTGTATAGTAACTCAACTTCTTTAGCACGTTTCTTGTTGTTCTTGCGGTACAGCCATTCCTATTGCGTTGCAATGCGTTTTGCCTTTGATGTGCGTTTGGTTTTCGGGATTTTGGTGCTGTTTTGATATTTTGTAAGTCTATTTGGGGGGCTGAAAGATTGCCATTTTTCCCATGTCTACGCAAAGTGCACGGCGGCCCCAGACGAAGTGCCCGTGGGCTTTTCGGGACAACCCCGGGGGTTGTTGAAACTAGCCCCGGGGTTGTTGGCGTTAGCCCGTGGGCTTTTGGGCGGTTTTGGGGTGAAAATGTGGAAAGGCCGGACAAAATAGCGTCCGCCCGGCGTCTTCTGTTGCGGAAGATGCCGGGCGGATGCGCCTTTGTGGGGAATTTTATTTCCGTGCCGTCACGTCGATGACGATTTTCGGGCGGTCGGGGTCGTTGGTTATGAGCAGGATGCTGCGGCGCCCCTTGAAGTAGCTCGTGGTGGTGTTGACGGTGATTTTAATCTTCTCCTCGTCGCCCGGGTCAATGCGGCGCTTGCCCACGCTTACGCTCAGGCCGGGGTTGTATACCTGCAAGGCCTTGATGAGCAGGGGCGTTTTGCCCGTGTTGCGCAGGAGGAGCTGGCCGCTCACCTTCTTTTTCTTGCCCAGCGGCGGCAGCGTGATGTGCGTACTGTCCAGCACGGCCGTGGGCGACAGCTCGTGTTGCGAGGGCGTGTCGATGAAGTCGGGCAGGAGCGTGGCCGACACGTTTATTTCCGTTTCCTTGTTCACGCGGTCGCCCATGAAGCGGCTTAGGTACACGCTCGTCTGCGTCAGGCCCATGGCGGGGAGTTCGTCGCTGTTGAGCGTCAGCACGATGCGCCCCGTGCGTCCCGGACGGATTACCTCGGGGTCGGCGTGCGCCGTGAGGTATTTCGGCAGGTGCATCAGTTCGGGACGGAACGACTGCTTGCTCGAGTTGAAGATGCTGAGGGCGAACTCGGGGCGGTCGCCGCGGTTCACGTCGTCAAACTCCACGTTGTCCGTGCTGAGGTAGTATTCGCCCATCTTGCAGGGAAATTCCGCCGTAGGCTCTTCCGTCGTGGCCGACACCACGCCCACCACGTAAAGGTACTGCGGTTCGTCGTTCAAGTTGGTGTAAACGGCCACGCCCTTGCGGAAATGGCCCAGCATCTCCGCGTCGTAGGTGGCCTTGACCGTACCCGTTGCCCCCGGGGCAATGGGCTTTTCGGTCCACTGCGCCCCCGTGCAGCCGCAGTCGGTTCGCACGTTCGTTATCACGAGGTCGCGCGTGCTCTTGTTCGTCACCTTGAACTCGGCCGTGCGGGGCGTGTGCCACAACACCGTGCCCAGTTCGGCAGTGGTGCTGTCGAACTCGTATTGGGGCTGGGCTGCCGCCGTCAGTGCGCTGGCGAGGAACAAAAGGAGGGCGAGGAGAATATGTTTCATCGGGGCTTTTTCTGTTTGCTTTGGCGCAAAGTTACGAAAAATGCCGCAACCGCCGTTCCGTTCCAATAGTTCTTGTTATCTTCGCAAAGGCGAAAATCGCACGTGGGGTATGCCGTCGGGCTTTCCCCGCGGTTGAAACCAACCGAAACCGAAAACGAATGAAATTCATATCATGGAACGTCAACGGCCTGCGTGCCTGTGTGGGCAAGGGCTTTTGCGAAACGTTCAAGGCCCTTGATGCCGACTTCTTCTGCTTGCAGGAAACGAAGATGCAGCCCCACCAGCTCGACCTCGCCTTTGAGGGCTACCGGTCCTATTGGTGCTCGGCCGAGAAGAAGGGGTATTCCGGCACAGCCGTCTACACCCGCCACGAACCGCTGAGCGTGAGCTACGGCATCGGCGTGGAGCAGCACGACCACGAGGGGCGCGTCATCACCGTTGAGATGCCCCGCTTCTACCTCGTGACGGTATACACGCCCAACTCGCAGGACGGCCTGCGCCGCCTCGACTACCGCATGGAGTGGGAGGACGCTTTCCGCGCTTACCTCGTAGCCCTCGCTGCCAAGAAGCCCGTTGTGGTTTGCGGCGACCTGAACGTGGCGCACAAGGAGATAGACCTGAAAAATCCCAAGACGAACCGCAAAAACGCCGGTTTCACCGACGAAGAACGAGGCAAGTTCACTGAATTGCTCAATGCCGGTTTCGTCGACACCTACCGCCACTTCTACCCCGAACAAGAGGGCGTGTACTCCTGGTGGTCCTACCGCTTCCACGCCCGTGAGAAGAACTCGGGCTGGCGCATCGACTATTTTCTCGTTTCCCAGCAGCTTGAGGACAAACTGCAAGGGGCGAAAATCCACACCGACATCTTCGGTTCCGACCATTGCCCCGTGGAGGTGGAGATTGACTTGTAGCGGACGCAAAGCCCCTGACGAGGCGTGCCGTAAACGTTTGATTTGTTCTCTAATTGAACGATGCTAAACGATTGACGCACAAGGGGAACATAAATTTGAACTATAAACAAATCAATATGAAACAATTCTGGAAATTCGTGCTTGCCACCGTGGTGGGCATTGTGGTCGTCGGACTGATATGCGGTCTGTTCGGTCTTATCACGCTAGGAGCCATTGTGGCCAGCGGCGACAGCAAGCCATCCTTGAAGGAAGGTTCCGTGCTGCGCATCAAACTCAGCGGCACAATCAACGAGCGGAGCGAAAAGAACCCGTTTGCCGAAGCCTTCGGCAACAAACTTGTCGATTCGCAGGGACTTGAAGATATGCTCGCCGCCATCAAGGAGGCCAAGACAAACAAAAACATCAGCGGAATCTACCTTGAAGGCGGCACGCTGAGCGCAGACGTGGCCACCTTGCAGGAACTCCGCAAAGCCCTCGTGGACTTCAAGACAAGCAAAAAGTTTGTCTACGCCTACGCCGACGTTTACACCCAAGGCACGTACTACGTAGCCTCTGCGGCCGACAAGGTGATGGTCAACTCCGACGGCATGATCGATTGGAAAGGTCTTGCCACGCAGCCAATCTTCTATACCGACCTGCTCAAAAAGGTTGGCGTGAAGATGCAGGTGTTCAAGGTCGGCACGTACAAGAGTGCCGTAGAACCCTACATTCTCACCGAGATGAGCGACGCAAACCGCGAGCAGCTCTCCGCCTGTCTGGGCAGTATGTGGGGCAACATAGCCAAGGAGGTGTCGGCCTCGCGCAAGGTGAGCGTGGACAGTCTGAACGCCCTTGCTGACCGCTACATGGTGCTGGCTGAGGGCAGCGACTATATCCGTACCCACTTGGCTGATCAGCTTTGCTACGCCGACGAGGTGCGCACGCAGCTCCGTCAGGCAGCCAAGAAGGACAAGGTGGACTTCGTGGAGGTGTCCGAACTCGTCAAACTCATTGAACCCGAAACGGCAGACGACTACGTAGCCGTCTACTATGCGCAGGGCGAAATCGTGGACGAAGCCGCTACAACCAGCATGGCAAACAACACGCCACAGATTGTAGGGCAGAAAGTGGTGAAGGACCTCGATGCCCTGGCCAACGACGACGATGTTAAGGCTGTTGTCATCCGTGTCAATTCGGGCGGCGGCAGTGCCTATGCCTCAGAACAGATGTGGCGCGCCGTGGAACTCCTTAAAAAGAAGAAACCCGTTGTGGTGTCGATGGGCGGACTGGCAGCTTCGGGCGGCTACTATATGTCGTGCGGAGCTGACTACATAGTGGCCGAACCGACCACGCTCACGGGCAGCATCGGCATCTTCGGCATGATTCCCGACTTCTCGGGCCTGGCCACCGAAAAACTCGGACTGCACTTCGACGAGGTGAAAACCAATAAATCGGCCGCATTCGGTTCGATGGCCCGTCCGTTCAATGCCGACGAATCCGCCGCCATGCAGGCCTACGTAAACCGCGGCTATAAGCAGTTTATCAGCCGCGTGGCTACGGGGCGTCACATGACAACCGACCAGGTGGACAAGATAGGTCAGGGCCGCGTATGGACAGGCGAACAAGCCTTGTCGCTCAAACTCGTCGACAAACTCGGAACGCTCAACGATGCCGTGGCGGAAGCGGCCAAGCGGGCCAAGCTCACCAAGTACGCCGTGACTTCAGCTCCCGACAAGTCGTCGTGGTTCGACCAGTTCCTCGAATCCACCGTGAAGCGCGACTATATGGAGGAACGTCTCCAGGCGGTCCTCGGCGATTATTACGCCCCCTTGCAGTTTGTACGTTCGCTCAACGGTCTCGATCCCAAGAGTTACCTGCAAGCGAGAATGTACTTCGTGCCAAACTTCAAGTAATACTTTAAGTAAACTCTCTACATCCCTTTCGCAAAGCCATGAAATGCGCCTCCCTGCTCGTACCCTTGACCGCTCCGCTGTCGCTCGTGTGGCACGCCGTGGCGAGTGTGCGGTCGTGGCTTTTCGACAAGGGCGTGTTGGAGCAGCGCAGTTTTGCCACGCCCACCATTTGCGTAGGCAATCTCGCCGTGGGCGGCACTGGCAAAACGCCCCACGTGGAGTACATTTTGCGCATTCTGCACAACGAGGGGTACAACGTGGCGATGCTCTCGCGGGGCTATGGCCGGCGCACAAAGGGATTTGTGCTGGCCGACCCCGAGCATAGCACGGCGGCTGACGTGGGCGACGAACCCTTTCAGGTGATGCACAACTGCCCGTTTGCCACCGTGGCGGTCTGCGAAAAACGTGCGGTGGGCATGGAACGGCTTGAGCAACTGCGGCCCGAGGTGGACGTGGTCGTGCTCGACGACGCATTCCAGCACCGCTACGTGAAGCCCGGGCTGAGTATTGTACTGACCGACGCACACAGACTCTATACCAGCGACCACCTGCTCCCCTGGGGGCGGCTCCGTGAACCGCAGTCGGCAGCCAACCGCGCCGACGTGCTGGTGGTGACGAAATGTACGGGCGGCGAACGTCCCCCATTGCCCAAACTTGACCGTCAAAGCTTGTTTTACAGCCGCATCAGCTACGGCAATCCACAGTTCGCCGACGCAAAAGAGGGCGGAGAACCGCCAAACTTGAAGGGGAAAAGGGCATTGCTCATAGCGGCCATTGCCAATCCGCAGCCGCTCGTGGCGCACTTGTGCGAAATGGGGGCGGAGGTGACGCTGGCAGAGTTTCGCGACCACCGAAACTTCACCCCTGCCGATGCCCAGCGCATCAACAGCCAATGGAAAGCGGCCGGTTGCGAAGTGGCCGTGACTACGCAAAAGGACATCAGCCGTCTGCGTGCAATTTATCCCTATTTAGACAAAAATATCAGCGGCAACGTGATTGTGCAACCCATTCGAGTAGAAATCGAAAACGGTGAACATAACACCTTGTCGTTCAACCAAATAATAATAGACTATGTTAGAGCAAATAAAAGAAACAGCCGCATGGATTGAGGCGCACACCAAGATGCGTCCCGCCACGGCAATCGTATTGGGCACGGGCCTGGGACACCTTGCCGCAGAAATAGAAAAAGTAGACGTGTTCCCCTACAAGGACATCCCCAACTTCCCCGTAAGTACAGTGGAGGGACACAGCGGACAACTCATCTTCGGCCGCCTGGGCGGCAAGGACGTGATGGCGCTCGAAGGACGTTTCCACTTCTACGAGGGTTACGACATGAAGCAAGTGACGTTCCCCGTCCGCGTGATGTACGAACTTGGCATCAAAACGCTCTTTGTGAGCAACGCCGCCGGCGGCGTGAACCCCACGTTCGAGATTGGCGACCTTATGCTCATCACCGACCACATCAACTTCCTGCCAGAACATCCCCTGCACGGCCCGAACTTCCCCACAGGTCCGCGTTTCCCGGATATGCACGAAGCCTACGACCACGAGTTGCTCGACATGGCGCGCGGCATTGCCAAGGAAAAGGGCATCCGTACGGTTGAGGGCGTTTACCTTGCCACTCAAGGTCCCACGTACGAAACGCCGGCCGAATACCGTATGTACCGCACTTTCGGCGCCGATGCCGTGGGTATGTCCACCGTGCCTGAGGTGATCGTGGCCCGTCATTGCGGCATCCGCGTGTTTGGCGTGAGCATCATCACCGACCTCGGCGTAGACGGCAAGATAGTGGAGGTGAGCCACGAGGAAGTGCAACGTGCCGCCAACGCCGTACAGCCCCTTATGGCCGACATATTCCGCGAAATGATTCGCCGCATTGACGCTTGATGAACACCGACAACAACGTGTCGGTATTATCCGAAAATTTTAGAGAAATGTTGGATTTCAACGCACTTACAGATGCTGCAGTGGAAACGCTGCAGCATCTTATTGCTATCCCCTCGGTGAGCCGAGACGAGACGGCAGCCGCCGATTTTTTGTATGGCTATTTGGAAAAGCAGGGGGCTAAGCCCCACCGCCATATAAATAATGTGTGGTGCGAGCAACCCGTGGACGAAAGCAACGCTAATAAGCCAGTGGTGCTGCTCAACGCCCACATCGACACGGTGAAACCGGCTGCCACGTGGCGGCACGACCCTTTCGCGCCTTCGTTGGAGGGCGACACGCTCTACGGACTTGGCAGCAACGATTGCGGCGGCGGACTTGTCACGCTTATGCACCTGTTCCTCGCCCTGAGGGGTGAGAAACTGCCTTACCGCCTCGTGTTTCTCGCATCGGCTGAAGAAGAGGTGTCGGGCAAAAACGGCATAGAATCCGCCTTGCCCCTGTTGCCAAAGATTGACGTGGCACTCGTAGGCGAACCCACCGGTATGCAGCCTGCAGTGGCCGAAAAAGGCTTGATGGTGTTTGACTGTACAAGCCGGGGAAAATCCGGCCATGCCGCCCGAAACGAAGGCGTAAACGCAATCTACGAAGCCATGCCCGACATGGAATGGTTTCGCACATACCGGTTTGAAAAAGAAAGCCCGTTGCTCGGCCCCGTAAAAATGAGCGTGACGATGGTACAGAGCGGCACGCAGCACAACGTTGTGCCAGACACGTGCACGTTTGTGGTTGACGTGAGGGCGAATGAGTGCTACACGAACGAGGAAATTCTCCACATAGTGCGCCAGCACGTTCGTTGCGACGTTAAGCCCCGTTCCACCCGTCTGCATTCATCGAGCATCCCCCTGTCGCACCCCCTTGTACAACGGGCCGTGGCGGCAGGGCGCAAACCGTTCGGCTCGCCTACGCTGAGCGACCAGGCCTTGATGCGTTTCCCCTCGTTCAAAATGGGTCCCGGCGAATCTTCGCGCTCGCATACGGCCGAGGAGTTTATCCGCATCGGCGAAATACGCGAGGCGTTCGGCATCTATGCCGCCATGTTGGGGGCTGAGTAGGCAGACTGCTTGCCGAAAGTGTAGTTTATCTATACATTTGCATCAGATACTTAGCGATGGCGCCGTATCGCTGCATAAATGACGTTTACATGAATACTATGATGAAAGATACTTCTGCCAATGCGCAGTTTCAGGCAAATCTCACAAAATGGAATATGGAGACGGCTTATCTGTCTGTTGGTAATTTTGACAACCGCTATTTTGACGAGATTGTGAAGATGCGAGAGGATGCTGTGCCTTTTATTTACGAAGAATTGAAAAAAGGTCCGACACTACTTGTACATGCCTTGGATAAAATTTATCCGAACACCGTAAAATGCGAGGGATATGTTCCGCTTACCACTATCTGCAACGTATGGCTAAATATTCTGAGCAAGAAGCTGGCACACTGATAGGGTGGGCGTTCAAAAATGTTTATTGAAACATCGTATGCAAATTGTCCACAAACCGCG
>CAVGTD010000057.1:0-12267 GCA_963632215.1 Clostridiales bacterium | reverse complement strand
GAAATCCGGCAGCTCCGTGATGTCTGCATCTTCGAGGTGAACGGCATGGAGGTGTTCCTATAAGTGTTTCGATATGTTAAAGATAAACAATCTTAAATGTGTCTCGCTATAAATCGGTATATTTGCATTGAAAGCAATATATTGACTTTATGGAAGATTTAAATCAACTCAAACTTGTATTGGTAAAGTGCAAGCGCACCAACAAATGGCTGGCTGAACAACTGGGCGTCAATCAGACCACTGTTTCAAAGTGGTGCACCAATACCACCCAACCCGATTTGGCAACACTGAAACGTATTTCGGAGTTGCTGGAAGTCAATGTAAGCGAAATTATTAACTTCGACTAAACACGACTGCTATGGGGAATACAAGCTTTAACGAGAATACCAGAGTGCAAGTACCGGCGGCTCTGCACTTGTGCAAGTTGGGTTATACTTACTTGGACAATATTCCGGCTTATGATGCCAAGACTAATATATTAGTAGACGTTTTCCTGAACGCAGTGAAACGTCTCAACCCCGAGTTGTCAAGTCAAGACGCTTCGTTGTTGTTTACCAAGATTGTCAATGTGGCTGACAACGATGACTTGGGACGTGAATTCTACCAGATGTTGTCGGCAAACAGCGGTGTGAAACTCATCGACTTTGAAAATCCCGATAACAACGACTGGCACGTCACCACGGAGTTTACTTGCGAAAACGAGGAAACGGAGGACGAGTTCCGTCCCGACATCACTTGTTTCGTAAACGGTCTGCCGCTTGCGTTTATAGAGGTGAAGAAGCCGAACAACCATGAGGGTATATTGGCAGAGCGCGACCGTATCAACAAACGCATGCGCAAGAGTTGCTTCCGCCGTTTCTTCAACGTGACGCAGTTGATGATCTTTTCCAACAATCAGGAGTACGACAACGAAAGCCGTGTGCCTATACAAGGGGCTTTCTATTGTTGCTCTTCAAAGGAAAAGGCGTTCTTCAATGTGTTCCGTGAAGAAAACAAGACCTTCGTCTCGGATTATCCTTATTGCGAACTTTCTGACGAAACGGAACACAAGGTGTTGAAGCACCGCAACTGTGTGGTCATCAAGAATCTGAAAGAATACCAAACCAACAAGGATGTAAACACGCCCACCAACCGCATCATTACGTCTATGCTTAGCAAGGAACGTTTCCTATTCTTGCTTCGCTACGGCATCGCTTACGTGGAGCGCAAGGTGGAGCTGGAAGACGGCACGCAAGGCACTACGCTCCAAAAGCACATCATGCGTTATCAGCAGATGTTCGCTTCGTATGCCATTCGTCGCACTTTGGAAAAAGGGGTAAAGAGCGGCATCATCTGGCACACGCAGGGCAGCGGCAAGACGGCACTCGCTTATTACAGCGTTCGCAGTCTTACTGATTTCTTTGCCAAGCGCAACGTGGTGGCGAAGTTCTACTTCATTGTAGACCGCATCGACCTTATGGAACAGGCTACCGATGAGTTTGCCGCACGTGGGCTTATCGTGCATAATGCCAAGAGCCGCACGGAACTGATGGCCGACATCTCCAGTCGCGCTATCACCGCTAACAGTCAGGGAAAGCTGGAAATAATGGTGGTGAACATCCAAAAGTTCAAGGAGGACAAGGCGAAGGTAAAGGTGGACGACAGTTACAGCACCAATCTTCAACGTGTCTTCTTCATCGACGAAGCTCACCGTGGCTACAATCCGCAAGGTAGTTTCTTGGCCAACTTGCTCGAAGCTGACCAAAACGCCGTGAAGATTGCCCTTACCGGCACGCCGCTTCTCAAAGAGGAGCGCGAGTCGTGGCGCGTGTTTGGCGACTATATCCATACTTATTATTACGACAAGTCCATTGCCGACGGCTACACGTGCAAACTGATGCGTGAGCCTATCGAGACCGTCTACAAGGAAAAGATTGAGGACATACTCAATAAGTTGGCTGGCAGCGTAGAGGTGAAGAAGTCGGACATCGACCGCAACAAGATTATCGAGAACGAGAGTTATCTCAACGAACTGATCAACTATATTATAACCGACCTTCGCCGCTTCCGTAAGGAGCAGAACGACTACACCGCCGGAGCGATGATTGTCTGCAAGACCAACCCTCAGGCAAGGGAGATGTTCCGCCTTTGGCAGGAGCGTTTTGCGAAGGGGTTGAAAGTGCAGCAAACGCAGGAAGAACAAGTAGGTATGGCAGCAGAACCAATGCTTGCTTATTCCTCATACAAACCGTTGACGGCTTCGCTCATCCTCCACGACGAGGGCGACAAGCAGGAGCGCAAGGAGTATATCGAGGGTTTCAAGAAGCTGCAAGAGGTGGATGTGCTCATCGTGAACAAAATGCTCCTCACAGGTTTTGACGCTCCACGGTTGAAGAAACTCTACTTGGGTCGCTCGCTCGACGGTCACGACCTCTTGCAAGCGCTTACACGTGTCAACCGCCCGTACCATGATTTCAAGTACGGCTATGTGGTGGACTTCGTTAATATCAAAGAAAACTTCGAGGCTACCAACGACCGCTATCTGCGAGAGCTGAACCGCACTTCCGACCCGGAGGACACCGAACAGAAGAACATCGGCAACGACATACTTGTCAGCAAAGAGGACGTGGAAGCGAAAATCAAGCAGGTGAAGAGCGTGCTGTTCAACTTCACCACAGACGATAAGGAGGAATTCCGAAAAGAGATTGACGAGATTGACAACAAAGAAAGTCTATATGAACTGCGCAACACGCTTTCCGAGGCAAAGGCTATCATCAACCAAGTGCGTTCTTTCGGCGACGAGGAGACCAAGGAGAAACTGGCTTCCATGCCTGTCGGTTCTATCCCGACGCTTATCACCGAAGTGAACCACCGCATTGAGCGCATCAACTTGCTTGAAAACACCGAGCACAAGGCTGACGTGTCGGGCATCATCAATGTGGCACTTTCCGAACTGGAGTTTGAATTCAAGAAGGGCATGCCCGAGGAGATGCGCATCATTGTCAACGACATCCGCGAGCGGTGCGAACGTGTGCAGGCTGAGTTTGAAGCCAACTTCGACACGAAGGAGGAGAAGTATGTTATCCTTGCCGACGAGTTCCGCGAATATTTCCGCAAGAAAGGCTTCGTGCCCAAGGACACGGCGGATGCCAAGGAGAGCATTGAGTATATGGAAGAGGTGATGAAGAAGATACGAGAAATCAACCGACGCAACCGCCAACTGAAGAAGAAATACAAGGGCGACGAGCGTTTTGTGCGTATCCATAAGCGCATCGAGGAACAGAACCAGACGCGCGAACGCCCCATCATCTCCAAGCAGGAATATGAGATTGCGGAGAACCTCGCCAACATGAAGCAGGGCATTGACGAGATGCTCTACCTCGACATCAATAAACTGGACAACGTGCCGGCTTTTCAGCAGGACGTGCTCGCCATTATCGGCAAGCAACTGCTGAAGATGCACATCCGGGCGGACATCAAAGACCGCAAATACATCAACAACCTTATCACAACAGAATACTTACAGCAGCATGGCTGCGCTTACTAATAACAGGAAATGAGCAATATCAATATATCAGAGGCAACCATCGCCCTTATCGACTCTTTGAAGAGTACCACTAATGGTGCTGGATTGGCTGGAACTGCAAGCGAGTACAAGATTGTAACGGAGATGTTCCTTTACAAGTTTTTCAACGATAAGTTCGGCTACGAAGCCAAGCGCGACGAGGTGTATGGCGAACGGTTGAGCAAAGCGGAGAAGTGGGATGCCGAATACGACAAGTTCACCGAGGATGAGGTGGAGGATCTGTTCAGTTATCTGCCGCACTCTGTGCCACGGCTCAAACCGGAGCATACGCTTTCGCATCTCTACAACTCTGCCACAAAGGGCGACTTCTCCACGTTGCTCGATGCCACGCTGGTTGACATTGCTGCACTCAATGCCGAAACGTTCTCCGTCACCACTTCGGGCAAGAGCAAGGTGAACATCTTCTTTCCGCTCACCACTTACGTTACCGACACGCAGAAACGCGATGAGTTTGCCAAGGCTCTCATGCGCAATGTGGCTTCGTTCAACTTCGAGGAGGTGTTCAACGAGAAGTACGACTTCTTCTCGCACATCTTCGAATATCTGCTCAAAGGCTTCAACAATGCCGGAGGCGGCAAGTATGCCGAATACTACACGCCGCGTGCCATTGCACAAGTGATGGCTCGCTTGTTGGTGGGTGACAATCCCGACCTTCGCGGTATCACGTGCTACGACCCTTCCGCCGGAACGGGTACGTTGCTCATGGCTCTGGCTCATCAGATTGGTGAGGATCGTTGCTCCATCTATTCGCAGGACATTTCGGAAAAGTCGTCCGAAATGCTTCGCCTCAATCTTATCTTGAACAACTTCGCTTCCTCGCTCCCCAATGTGGTGCAGGGCAACACGCTCACTGAACCGTCACACAAGGAGAACAGCGGCGTGCTGAAGAAGTTCGACTTCATCGTGAGCAATCCGCCGTTCAAGCTCGATTTCCCCGAATACCGCGACACGCTTGCCGCTGACTCCATCCGCTTTTGGGCCGGAGTGCCTAACTCGGTGAAAAAGGTTGACCCCAACAAGCCGAAGATGGCTATCTACACTTGCTTCATCCAGCATCTGCTCAATTCGTTGAAGCCTAACGGCAAGGGCGCAATCGTCATCCCCACGGGTTTCATCACGTCGAAGAGCGGCGTAGAGAAGCGTATTCTCCAGCGCATCGTGGACGAAAAGTGGGTGTATGGCTGTGTGTCCATGCCGTCTAACGTGTTTGCCACTACGGGTACTAACGTGTCAGTGCTTTTCTTTGACAAGTCGGCAAAGTCTGACAAGGTTATTCTCATCGACGCGAGCAAACTGGGCGAGGAATACAAGGAGGGCAACAACCAGAAACGCCGTCTGCGCGACTTCGAGGTGGACAAGATTGTCAACACGTTCCAAAACAAGGAGGCGGTGGATGATTTCTCCGTGGCTGTCACCTACGACGAAATCAAGGAGAAAGGCTACAGTCTCTCTGCCGGTCAGTATTTCGACATCAAGATTGATTATGTGGACATTACCGAGGAGGAGTTCCGCCGCCGTATGGACGACTACGAAACAACGCTCACCGAACAATTTGAGGAGAGCCACCGTCTGGAGCAAGAGATATTGAAGCAACTGCGCAGCATCAAGTTCAACGAGAACGCAGGAAAGGAGTAGTCACGCCATGAGCAACGAGATACAATTTCTTCTGTACACTATGCCCGATGATGAGGGCAAGGTGCAGGTTGTGGTCAAAAACGAAACGCTTTGGTGTACACAAAAGGCTATGGCGCAGCTCTTCGGTGTGGATAGAAGCGTTATTACCAAACATCTAAAGAACGTTTTCGAGACGCAGGAACTGGTCGAAAGTTCAGTATGTGCAAAAATTGCACATACTGCCGAAGACGGTAAAACGTATCAGACCAACTTCTATTCTCTGGATGCCATCATCGCCGTGGGCTATCGTGTGAACTCTCTGAAAGCTACTCGCTTCCGCCAATGGGCAACGAAGATTTTGAGCGAGTATATCAAGAAAGGGTTTGCCATGGACGACGAACGGTTGAAGCAAGGCACTGCCGTATTCGGCAAGGACTACTTCCGTGAGTTGCTCGAGCGTGTGCGCTCTATCCGTGCAAGTGAGCGGCGTATCTGGCAACAGATTACCGACATCTACGCGGAGTGCAGCACCGACTACGACCGCAACTCTCCCACCACGCGCGACTTCTATGCGATGATACAAAACCGCTTCCACTATGCCATCACAGGACAGACAGCAGCGGAAATCATCTACTCCAAGGCTGACCATACCAAGGACCACATGGGACTGACCACTTGGAAGAACGCTCCCGACGGTCGGGTGCTGAAATCGGATGTAAGCATTGCCAAGAACTATCTGCAAGAGAAGCAAATCCGGCAACTTGAGCGTGCCGTCACAGGATTCTTCGACTACATCGAAGACCTCATAGAGCGTGAAAACACATTCAATATGTCGCAGTTCTCGGCAAGCGTCAACGAGTTCCTCACTTTCCGCCGCTATCAGATTCTGCCCGACAAAGGCAAAATATCTGCGGCGCAGGCAAAGGAGAAAGCAGAGGCGGAGTATGACATCTTCAACCGCACGCAACGCATAGATTCGGATTTCGACAAAGAGATTAGAGGATTGCTGGATAAAGGATAAGCCTGACCAACTGCCCCCTAATAGTATTCAACAAAAGTTCCGCCCTTGCGTCTGGACAGACCAGCGCAGGGGCGGAACTTTTGGTTTGACTTGCTGCCGGGGCAGCCGCTTAGGGGGATGGGTTATTGCTTTACGAAGCGGAAGCTCTTGAAGTAGGCTTCAACGGGCGCGCCGCTTACGTTGGTGATGCGGAGCTTGGAGGCTTGCATGCCGCCGAGTTCGTTGCCGGTGTGGATGACGGGGTCGGTGTCCTTGTAGTGGAGAAGGCTAACCTCGCGCCACTGTCCGCCGGTGAAGAGTTCGAGCTTGAAGTTCTTCGCTATGCCGGGTACGCCGAAGTTGAAGTCCATGCCGGCAAAGGTGATGTCGCGGTCGCAGGCGATGGTGAACTGCGAGTCCTTGTCCCACTTGATGACCTCAAGCGAGGGCGACACGCTCACCTCGTTGCCGCGCACCGTGACGGGAAGCAGGGCGAGCTGCGGAACGGTGGACGAAATCTTGAACGGGTTGTACTCAGCCGTGTTCAGGAGCGACGCGCCGTGCGCCTTGTTGTACGCGTCGACCGTCTGGGAGAACAGTTGGTTGACGGTGGGGAGCAGCACTTTCGTGGCCAGTTTGATGCCCGGCTGGAGGGCATGGCGCACGTCAGAGTTTTCGAGTTCATACATCTGCATCTGCAGGATGCGGGCCTGGGCGTAGAGCTGCTTGAACGAGGCGGTGTCGGCCTTGCTCTCCTCCCCTGCCATGAGCGTCACAGCCGAGGCGTAGTCGGCCACGTTGCGTCCCTGCAAGAGCCAGGGCTTGAGTTCGCGGACGAGTTCGGGGTTCTCGTCGTCGGCGAGCAGCACGTCAACCGCGGCACGCAGTTTGCCGGCTGCATTGTGCAGAGCCTGCACGCCAGCAGCGTCGCCTTTGAGGGCTGCCGCAGCAGTGGTTTGCAGTTCTTCGCCCTCCTCGCGGCGGAAGCCGTGACCGTTGGGGCCGAGATCCTTGTTGTAGAGCGCAAACGTGCGCAGGGCCTCGCTATTGCCCGGCAATACGGCACGCAAGGCTTTTTCCCAATTGGCCTTGTAGTCGTAGGCCTTCATGTTCCACGTGTAGTCGGCAATGCCGTAGAGCGAGATTTTCGACGCTTCGGCGTGTTCCATGGGGTTGGAAACGAAGCCCGACACGTCGGTGGCGATGTCCTGCCCGTTGCCGTAGGCCGGACCGAGCAGAATGTGGTCGCGCACGAAGTCGCTCACGGGGAAATTCCACCAGATGTAGGCTTTGCGGTCGATGCGCTGATTGATCCACTCCATGCTCTCCTTGTCGATGCAGTGCACCACGGAGTTGCCCGTCCACATGATTTGCACGCTCTTGTTCATCTTCTCGCCTAGGGTGCGCAGGTAGCCCTTAGCGTCGTTCGCCCATGCGCGGTTGTACTCCGTGGGACACATCACGAGCGGCTGCACGCCCTGGTGCGTCTTTACAAAATGGTCATCAACGTAGTTAAGCAGTTCGGCCTGTTTGTCGGCACGCGTGCCTTCGCCCCAGATGTCGTCGAAGAAGACGGCGAACGAGCGCACGCCGAGGGCGTACATATCCTCGAACTTCTTGACCAATGCGTCGCGGTCGCTGTCGGTCCACTTGATGTCGATGCCCGGGTGAATGGCCCAATAGAAGTTCACGCCGTTGGCTTTGGCGCATTCGTTGAGTTCCTTGATGCGCTTGGCCTCGTCGGCCGGATAGGGCTGGCGCCAGTGGTCGCGGTGATAGGGGTCGTCCTTCGGACCGTAGATGTAGACGTTCATCTTGTTGCGGCCGTAGAATTCAATTTGGCTCAGGCGCGCCTTGTGGCTCCAGGGCGTGCCGTAGAAACCCTCCACCGTGCCGCGGAAAGGTACGTCGGGCCAGTCGGTGACGGTTGCGCACTGCAGTTTGCCGGCGGCAATTGAGCCGAGAAACGTCTGCACGCCGTAGAAGAGGCCCTCCTCGTCGGCGGCGGCGATGGTTGCGCCCTTCGGGGTGATGGCGAGGTAGTAGCCCTCAGCCTTGGCGGGGATGAGTTTGGACACTTTGCTCACGGCTTTGTCGCCCTTTACGCCGAGCGTAAGAGTGAACGGGGCGTTGGCGGCCGTCTTGGCGAGTTTGCTGCCTTGGAGCGTTTGCACGGCAATCGTTGCGGCGCGCTTCTTGTCGGTCACGATTTTCCACGTTGTGGGAGCGGCGGCGAGCTGCGTGCCGGAGAGGCTTACTTGCTGCGGCTGGGGATTGACAAGGCTGATTTGCGCCGTGGCGGTGCTTGCGCCGAGCGCGGAGAGCAGCAGGGTTGCGCCTAAAAGGTGTTTCTTCATGTGTGGGGTAAAAGAGATGTATAGGGTATTACGAGATTTCAGGACATCAGGGTATCAGGCCTTGACAAAGCAGGCTTTGCGCGGCTTGACGGTGTGGGGAAACGAGGCGGGGTAGCCCAGGGCGAGGTGGGCAACGCCCTCGTAGTCGCCCTCGATGCCGATGCTTCGGAGCCACTCCTGCCATTCGGGCATATCGAACTCCTCGCGGGCGCGGTTTATCCAGCACGAGCCAAGCCCGAGGGCGTGTGCCGCCAGCATCATGTTGCCCATCATCAGCGCGCCGTCGCACACGTGGTTGGGGTTAGCCCTTTCGGCCAGCACGATGAGCCACACCGGCGCGCCGTAGAACGGGTCGGCATCCTCGCTCTGCCCCATTACGCGGGCATTGGCGCGGCGCAGACGGTCGCGCGTGGCGGGGTCGGTCAGCTGCACCACAAGCCAAGGTTGCTCGCCATGGCCTGAGGCGGCGTACGTGCCGGCCTCGACAATTTTGTCAATAAGTTCCTGCGGGACGGCGTCGGGCTTGTATCGGCGGATGCTGCGGCGCGTCTTCATGGCGTCGAGCACAGTTTGCGTTTCTTTTTCGGTCATAGTATTTATTGCTTTGCTTAGTGATTGTAGCAAAGTTACGAACTAAGCCCCACATATCCACGCCCCGGCTTTGCATATTCCTTATTTTCAGGGCGATACTTCTCTAAACCGCAAAAATGGGCTACCTTTGCCGTGTTTGCATTGGCGGCAAGCCGCTGGCCGGCCGCGCGCATCAAAAGCACACCTTATTATATATATAGAAACATCCTTAGAAAGACATGGCAAAAGGAAAGGTAGATGCCTTGTTGGGCATTGTGTTCGGAGACGAGGGTAAAGGCAAGGTTGTAGACTACTTTACGCCGAAATACGACGTAGTGGCACGCTTCGCCGGCGGTCCCAACGCCGGGCACACCATCATCTTTGACGGAAAGAAGTTTGTGCTCCGCTCCATTCCCTCGGGCATATTCGACGAGAACAAAGTCAACATCATAGGCAACGGCTGCGTGATAGCCCCCGACCTTTTCATGGCCGAGGCTCACGAACTCGAAAAGGCCGGCTACGAACTTTGCGACCGCTTGCACATCAGCCGCCGCGCCCACCTCATCCTGCCCACCCACCGCTTGCTCGACCGCGCCTACGAGGCCGCCAAGGGCAAGAACAAAGTGGGGACTACGGGCAAGGGCATCGGCCCTACTTACAGCGACAAGGCAGCCCGTGTGGGCCTGCGCGTAGGCGACATCCTCGACAACTTCGAAGCTAAATACCAGGCGTTGAAAGCGCGCCACGAGCAGATACTCCGCGACCTCCACTTCACCGACTACGACATTACGGAAGAGGAGAAAGCCTGGATGGAAGGCGTTGCCTATATGCGCAAGTTCCACCTGACCGACACGGAGTACGAAATAAACCGCGCCTTGGCCGAAGGCAAGAACGTATTGGCCGAGGGCGCGCAGGGCTCGCTGCTCGACATTGACCACGGCACCTACCCCTACGTATCGTCCTCGTCGACCACGAGCGGCGGCGTATGCACGGGCCTGGGCGTAGCTCCCAACACCATCGGCCACGTGTTCGGCATATTCAAGGCTTACAGCACCCGCGTGGGCGGCGGTCCGTTCCCCGTTGAACTCTTCGACGAGACGGGCGACACCATCCGCCATATCGGCAACGAATACGGCGCAGTGACGGGCCGCAACCGCCGCTGCGGCTGGCTCGACCTCGTAGCCCTGAAATACGCCATCATGATCAACGGCGTGACCGACCTCGTGATGATGAAGGGCGACGTGCTCGACGGCTTCGACACCATTAAGGTATGCACCGCCTACGAAAAGGACGGGCAGACGGTGACGGAAATGCCCTACGACACGGCAGGCTGGCAACCCGTCTACGAGGAACTGCCCGGATGGAAGACGCCCCTCTCCGACATCCGCCACGAGAGCGAGTTCCCCAAGGCTTTCGCCGACTACATCGCCTACATTGAAAAAGCTACGCAGACACCGGTGAAAATCGTATCGGTAAGCCCCGACCGCGAGGCCACCATCATTCGCTGATTGCACTGCGCACCGACCGAAGAGAAGCCTTCCCTCCTGCACACAGGCAGTGGGAAGGCTTCTCCTTTTTGGCATCTCAGCCACCACACAGACTAACACAAGACTTACAGAATGCAAATATCGTTGAAAGGGCATTTGTCCATGTTTGGGGCAAACTGCATGTGGGGACTTATGTCGCCCATCTCAAAGTTTATCATGCTGGGCGGCATTGTAAGCCCGCTCATCGTCACCGACCTGCGCATTGCGGGAGCCATGGTGCTGTTTTGGTTCGTTTCGTTCTTCCAAAAGCCAGAGCACGTCAGCTCGAAAGACCTTATGCGGCTGCTTGGCGCGGCTCTGCTGGGCATCGTGTTCAACCAGGGGTGCTTCATCTTCGGCGTGAGCCTGTCGTCGCCCGGCGACGCCTCGATTATCACCACGAGCATGCCCCTGTGGGCCATGGTGCTGGCGGCGTTCATACTGAAAGAACCCATCACGGGCAAGAAAGTGCTGGGCATTGCCGCCGGGGCGGCCGGCGCGCTGATGCTCATCATGGGCAGCAGCGGCGTGAAAGCCTCGTCCGGAAAGGGCGGCGACTTCGCCATCTGGGGCGATTTGCTCGTGCTTTCGGCACAGTTCTGCTATGCGCTCTACATTGTGCTTTACAAGAATTTCGTAAACAAGTACTCGCTCGTCACCATCATGAAGTGGATGTTCACCTACTCCTTTATATGCGTGCTTCCCTTCTCCGCCCGCGACCTGATGAACGTGCAGTGGAGCGGCCTGGGCGGCTTGGAAATTGCGGGGCTGGCGTTCATCGTCGTGGGCAGCACGTTCCTCAGCTACATGCTCGTGGTGGTAGGCCAGAAGAACCTGCGCCCCACCGTGGCCGGCATGTACAACTACATTCAGCCTATCGTGGCCTGCATCGTGGCCGTGCTGTGGGGCATGGACAGCTTCAATTGGGTGAAAGGCTGCGCCGTGGCTCTCATCTTCGGCGGCGTATACCTCGTCACGGCAAGCCGCAGCCGCAAGGATGCAGAGAAGAAGTGACGCACCCGCAAGTTCTTCTTATCAGCCAACACGAAAAAGTCTCCTGCTCTCTCAATGTAAAGAGCAGGAGACTTTTTCGGTTTGCGTCTTTTCGGGGCAATTACTGGATGCCCAGTTTCTTTGCGATGTCGGCGGGGATGGCGTGCTTGTTGATGAGGATGTTCATCGTCTTGTAAGCCACGTAAGCCTTAGAGGCGTAGAACATGCCGTGATACTTGCCGTAGTCGCCCCAAGAGTTCTTCACCATGAAGTACTCGCGGCCGTTGTTGTCCTTAGCCAAGCCGTAGATAACCATGCCGTGGTCGTCGGTAGTTTCCCAATTGTCGTAACCCTGCTGACGGAGTTGCTGCGTAATGGTGAGTTCATCGTTCGAAGCCACCTGCTTGCCCGTGCTGATGGTGCCGCCCCAGCGAGCAGCGTCGGAACCGGTGAGGTCGCGCACCTTGAGGTCCTTGGGCACGCAAGCGTAGTCCTTGCCGTTGCGGCGGCCGAAGTATTCCTCGGTCACGTCAGCGCCCCAGGCAAAGGTGTAACCGTTTTTCACTGCCTCGTCCATCACGGTCATGAACTCGTCGAGGGGGAGGTTGTAGCTCTCAGCCCAACGCCAGTTGTCCTGGATTT
>CAVGTD010000056.1:0-12293 GCA_963632215.1 Clostridiales bacterium | reverse complement strand
GTCAGGAATCATCAGAAATTTGATCAGAATTACTTAATATCAGCATGATGCAAAATATTGGTCTAGTTACTTGGATAATAACATAGAAAGCGGGGCGGCAACGTCCCTGGGGCGGGGAACCCAGGGTGACGTGTCGCCGCTTCGCGCCGCCACTCTGCCCTGGGCTAGGAGCAGCTGCCCCGTCGGGGCGCGGGTTGCGGACATTGTCGTGGCAATTTTGCGCCACAAATATTCGCGTTTTGCCCCTGCCCCTCCGCCCCACCGCCCCCACTTAAACGCTACTTTGCCCGAATGTGCTAACTTTGCGACCGCAAACGCCGGCGCAAAGGCGGCAAATACATTACATATACATTATATAAGGATATGTCTGACAACACTACCAACCACAATAACCCCAACGAGGAGAGCCTCGTGGTGAACGGGCGCAGGCTCTCCATCAAGGAGTACCTCGACCAGGACGAGAAGAAGGACCTGCTGAGGCTGCTCACGGCCGGTTCGGTGGACGACGGCAAGTCGACCCTCATCGGCCGTCTGCTCTTCGACTCCAAAAAACTCTACGAGGACCAGCTCTCGGCCCTGGAACGCGACTCCAAGCGCGTGGGCAACGCCGGGGCGGGACAGATTGACTACGCCCTGCTCTGCGACGGCCTGAAAGCCGAACGCGAACAAGGCATCACGATCGACGTGGCCTACCGCTACTTCTCGACCAACAAGCGCAAGTTTATCATCGCCGACACCCCGGGACACGAGCAGTACACGCGCAACATGATTACGGGCGGCTCAACGGCCAACCTCGCCATCATTCTTGTAGACGCGCGCCTCGGCGTAATCACGCAGACGCGCCGCCACACGTTCCTCTGCTCCCTGCTCGGCATCAAGCACATTGTGCTGGCCGTGAACAAAATGGACCTGGTGGACTTCAGCGAGGAGGTGTTCAACAAGATTACCGCCGACTTCCGCGCCTTCATCGAGAGTTTCCACATCCCCGACGTGCGCTGCATCCCCCTCTCGGCCCTCGAAGGCGACAACGTGGTGAGCCGCAGCGAACGCACGCCGTGGTACGACGGCCCTGCCCTGCTCGAGTTCCTCGAAAGCGTGCATATCGGCAACGACCACAACTTGCAGGACTTCCGCTTCCCCGTGCAGTACGTACTGCGCCCCGACCTGGACTTCCGCGGCTTCTCGGGCAAGGTGGCAAGCGGCACGGTGCGCAAGGGCGACGAGGTGATGGCCCTGCCCTCGGGCAAGCGCAGCCACGTGAAGCGCATCGTCACCTACGACGGCGACCTGGACTGCGCCTTTCCGCCGCAGTGCGTCACGCTGCAGCTGGAGGACGAGATAGACATTTCGCGCGGCGAAATGCTGGTGCGCCCCGACAACGTGCCGACGGTGAGCCGCCACTTCGAGGCCATGCTCGTGTGGATGGACGAACAGGCAATGGACACCCAAAAGTCGTTCTACCTGAAACATACCACCAACACCACGCGCTGCCGCATTGACCACTTCGCCTACAAGGTGGACGTGAACACGCTCGAAAAGAGCGACATCGACCACCTAGAACTCAACGAGATTGGCCGCGCCACAATCGTCACGTCCAAGGAACTCTTCTTCGATGCCTATAAGGACAACAAGCCCACGGGCGCGTTCATCCTCATCGACCCCATCACGAACAACACCTCGTGCGTGGGCATGATCCTGGGCAACGTGGAGGAAACGTCGCTGCACACGGCCGATGCGCTCCCCACGCTCAACCTGCCCGAACTCGGCATAGGCCCGGAGCATTACGAAGCCATCGAAACGGCCGTCAAAGCCCTCTCGAAACAAGGCATCGAATTGAAGGTTAAATACTAAACCTTTTCCGTATTCCCGAAGTCCGCAAACCGCGCCCCGATGGGGCAGCTCTCCATAGCCCAGGGCAGAGTGGCGGCGCAAAGCGGCGACACGTCACCCTGGGTCTCCTTGCAGTAGCAGTTGCCGCCCTGTAAGGGCAGCTCTCTAGATACCGGGCAACGCCCGGGTTCGAGGGCTAATTGACGGAACATGGGCAATGTGGCTTTGCGGGGCGTTGCCCCTATATAAGAGAGCTGCCCTTACAGGGCGCGAACAATCTTAACCGGGCGAGTACCCAGGGTGACACCGCCACTTCGTGACGGCTCTGCCCTGGGCTATGGAGAGCTGGCCTTTCAGGCCGCGGTTTGTGGACATCGTCCTTTTCTGACCAAACGCGGTTGCAAGGCACGCCCCATAAACAACCGCCCGCCCACGGAGATACGGGGAACACCATCCGCCCCAATGAAAACAAAACACCTGGCCATCCCCTTGACGCTGGCACTCGCCGCACTCGCGGCGGGGTGTGGCGACGACGCGAGCAACACGTACAGCTCCGACCGCGCCTTCTTGAAGTTCCGCCCCGTCACGGCCATGCCGCTGCTCTACACGGCGTGCAACAGCCTGGGCGAGTTCGTGACCATAAGCATCGGCACGAACACGTTCAACTTCGCCACCGCCGCCGGCAAGAGCAGCTCGTACCCCTTCACCGCGGAGATTAAGAACTACGGGCAGCCCGAGTGCGTGTCGGGCTTCGTCGTGGGCAAGTCCACCCAGCCCGACATGAACCTGCAGTACCCCCTCGTGTGCTACGAGCTGGCCTGCCCCAACTGCTACCAGGACAACTACGTGCAGGCCCAGCTCCGCTTCACGGCCACGGAGGAACTCACCTGCCCGCGCTGCAAGCGCACGTACAGCCTGCAAAACCAAGGCGTGGTGACAACCGGCACGGAGGGCCGCCCCCTGCTGAAATACCGTTCCGTGACCTACAACCAAGCCAACGACATCCTCGTGGTGATGAACTGACAATGTGCGCAGACCACAGCCCGACGGGAAAATGTTCCATTTCGCCAACTTTTAGGCGCAAAATGTGGGCGGAGGGGGTAATTTCTCTAAATTTGCAAGATACATCTACCTATAACATATATGCCTCGGAGGAGGCTTGCAATGTAAACGAAACACCCCGAAAGAACCATGAAACTGCTAAACAAACTTTTGATAAGCGCAGTGGCGGTTTTCTGCGCCCTTGCGGCGCACGCCGACGATGCCGTTAAATACGAGGCGAAGAGCGTCACAGTCAGCAACTCCAATGGCAGCGTCGAGATGACCCTGCTGGGCACAACAAGCGACAACAGCCAGATTTGGGCGTGCCTGAACACGCTGGGCGGCGGCACGGACACGAAGTGGACCATTGACGGAACGACTTTGTCGACCAGCGAGGGGGGTACGATTTACCCTAACGTCAAGACGACGCTGACCTCAGTCTACGACACCAGCACAAGCCACACATTAGCCAAGCAAACCGGCCTTTACCAATATGTCAAGATAAAGAGCCAAACATCGGCAGAACTTATCTTCGGCAGCAGCACAGACACGTCAATCGCCTACGAGGATTTTGCCGTGCAGGGAAGCGTGGCAATAAAAGAGGTCGGCAACTATACGCTCAACAGCGGCACCGGCACACTGACGCAGGGCATCACGTGGGAAGCCACGGGCATCGCCGGCAGTGCCATTGCTGGCGTAACAGTGTTGCGAAGCTACGACGACGGACAGTCGTGGCCAGACAGCAATCTCTCATCCGGCGGTTCCAGCACCGCTAGCACATACGTTCTTCTGCCCAACAACATAGACCATGTGCGCTACAAAGTGTTGCTTCACCCCTACCCCCAATATCGCACCGTCATGGCGCAAGACCAGTGGGAGTCGACCGAAACGAGCGACTACGACGTTTCGCCCACCAACCGCGTGGTCTGCAGCACAAAATACGTCATGATGAAGTCCTTTGTGGAACATGGGCTAGAGGATGGTTTGGAGACTTACTACAATTTGCTTGGCATAACAGGAAACGGCTACCAGATTTGGGGCGCTAAGCTTACGGACGGAACAAGGAGGTTTCACGTTGATTGGCGCATGGCTGATTACCCCTACTACTATCTGACGAAACAGACAGACAAGTTTGAGGCCAAAACAATTCACAACCTGAAAGCCGTTAGTATCGATAACTATGCAGCGGAGATATGCTCCGGCGCGGACTACACCCATTTCATCAAGGTGAACCCTGTGTCGTCCGATAACGATTCATGGGATTATTTCTCTTGGAAATACGAAGAGAACAGCACTTCCACGTTCAAACCGACCAACTTCCAGATAGCCGGCACGTGCTGGCTCAGCCCCACGGGTGACTACTCCTCCTGCGACGACGGAAACCTCAGCCACGACGTGACGTACACCGTCAAGAACGCCAACAGCCTGATGCTCGACAAGGCGGTGGTTGAGTTCAGTTGCGACGGCGGCACGACATGGACTACGGGCGCAACCGTCACCGACCTCAGCAGCGACAACAAGAACACGACCACGGCGACAATAGCCGCCGGCAACATTCCCCTCGACGCAGCAAAGGTTCGCTACCGCCTGACGGTATACCCGAAAAACGACTACACGATTGTGTGCGACACAATGACCTACGAGGGTCCGGACTACCCCGTTGTACGCCCCACAGACGAATACAACAACGTGTGGGTTTACAAGCGCGTGCTTTCCGAGGACGAACTCATCGCCGGCGACCTTTACCTCATTGTGAATTCTTCGGGCAGAGCCATCGGCTACCAGGACGAACACACCCGAAAGGCTGAGGACGTAACGCTTTCGAGCAACAAGCTGAAAATCGAGCCCAGCCGGATTTCCACCAAAAACAGTACCTCCACCTCGAAAAGCGTCACCGAATTCACGCTCGGCGGCGAAAACGGCAAATGGACATTCCAGGACAAAGTAAACAAAGGATACCTCAATGCGGCAGGAAGCCAAAGCGAGGCTTACTATTACTTGGAAACAAAATCTGAAAACACCGACGCAAGACGCGCCACCATCACCCTCAGCACCACGGGCAACGCCACTATCACCTTTGGCGGCGACGCTGCGGCCAACACCATCGGCTACAACAGCGGCTCGCACCTATTTACCTGCTATCCGCAGACGGATGCTCCAGACAATGTGCAGCCCGTGCAGCTCTACCGCAAGATAAGCGCGTTCACCATCACCGATGCCGGATACAGCACATACTACACGAACTTCGCCTACACCATGCCCACAGGCCTGACGGGATACACCGTAACGCGCAATGCGGACAACACACTCTCGCTCAACATCAGCTACATTGGCGGAAAAACAGTGCCGGTCCTCACCCCGTTGCTGATTAAGGGCAATTCGGGAGCGTACAACGTGACGGCCGTAAACAGCACAGACGAAGCTCCCGCCGACAACCTGCTCCACGGCACGCTCGTCAACAAAACCACCTATGCGGACGGCAACAACCTCTACTACAAACTGAGCAAACCCGCCAACGGAAAAGTAGGTTTCTACTGGGGCGCGGAAAACGGCACGGCATTCACCAACGCCGCCTACAAGGCCTACCTCGTCCTCCCCAAGACCGACGCAAGCAGCCAACTGCGGGGCTTTTCGTTCGACAACCTTATTGACAACACTGTCGCCGTCGAAACCGTCACTGCGAACGACAAGGCAACCGCCCCCGTCCGCATCCACGACCTTGACGGCCGCCGCATCTCCACCCTCAACGGCGCGCAGAAAGGCCTCTACATCGTGAACGGCAAAAAGGTTCTGGTAAAGTAGTCCAGTAGCCTTACACAGACATATCAGCCCAGGGCAAAGTCACTCGCAAACGCCTCGTGACTTTGCCCTTACTTTTTTCATAAAATTCCCCAACCATCCGAACAAAATCGTCTCAAACGTCCGAACAAAACAACCTCAACCATCCGAATAAAATCACCTCAATCATCCGAATAAACTTTTTATATCGCTGATAATCAAGAAAATGTACATACCTTTGCACCAGTATGGAAAACTACAAACAACGCATAGCCGACAAACTGCTGGCTCGCAAACTGCGAGGCAAGGGAGCGGTATTGATTGAAGGACCGAAATGGTGCGGAAAGACCACTACGGCGAAACAGTTGGCAAAGAGTGTGCTCGACCTTGGAGACTCTGCCGTGCTGATGCAGAGCACGCAGATGATGGAGCTGAGTCCGTCGTCTTTGCTAGCCGGGGAAACCCCACTTCTCGTGGATGAGTGGCAAGCCCTGCCGCCAATATGGGACAGCATCCGCAGTGAAGTGGACCGGCGGGGCGAACCGTCGCAGTTTATCTTGACGGGGTCTTCCGTCCTGCCCGAGGCAGACGAAACCATACACAGCGGGACGGGACGATTCGCCCACTTGAAAATGCGCCCTATGAGCCTGTTCGAGTCGGGAGAGTCTGAGGGTACGGTAAGTCTGGAGGCGTTGTTCGACGGCAAGACGTTCGATATTCAGCCCAACAACCTGGATGCCGAAGAACTTGCTTACCTCACTTGTCGCGGTGGATGGCCATGGGCAACCGTAATCCCGCGCGACGTAGCCCTCGACCAAGCCGTTGACTATTACGACTCGGTGGTCAACTACGACATCCAGCGCGTGGACAAAGTGAGGCGCAGCGCCGACCGCGCCAAGTCGCTCCTCCGCTCCTATGCACGCAATATTTCCCAACAGGTGTCGTACAACACGATACGCAAGGACATGCTCTCGAACGACGCGAGTACGCTCGATGAAGACACCGTGATGGACTACATCAAGGCGTTGAAACGATTGTACGTGGTAGAGGATCTTGCCGCTTGGAATCCCAACGTAAGGAGCAAGGCGGCAATACGCACCAGCGACACCCGCCATTTTGTAGACCCCAGCATAGGCACGGCAGCCCTTGGCCTCGGCCCTAAGGACTTGATGAACGATTTGCAGTCGTTCGGACTGTTTTTTGAAGACCTTGTGGTACGCGACCTCCGCGTCTACGCCGAGGCTCTGGACGGCGCACTCTATCACTACCGCGACAGCAGCGGCCTCGAATGCGACGCCGTGCTGCACCGCCGAAACGGCAGTTACGCCTTGCTCGAAGTGAAACTCGGCGGTGCGGAACGAATTGAGGAAGGTG
This sequence comes from Clostridiales bacterium, assembly GCA_963632215.1. Classification (GTDB taxonomy): domain Bacteria; phylum Bacteroidota; class Bacteroidia; order Bacteroidales; family Bacteroidaceae; genus Alloprevotella. Next base: position 5,270 of record CAVGTD010000056.1, on the reverse strand, counting down.
CAAGCAGCCTGAAAACATTGTCGGACCGAATTGACACCGACAGAATGCCGGCACCGTCGTTCCTTGCGGTCATCACAGGTGTCGGACAATACGCCTATCGCCGCAAGGACGGCGTTTACGTCATACCCGTTGGATGCTTGAAAAACTGACGGACAGCCGTTTGGCTTGCGAATACAGCCTCGGCGGCTCTCAGAAACGCAGCGGCGAAGGGTTCTATGGGCTTGACCGCCCGAAAATGTTTTAAGAACATTTGGTAATCAGAATGTTTTATTCGTATCTTTGCAGCAAGAATGAGTGAGGGGCTTTCTGATAAAGTTCCTCACCTTTTTTTACTACCCAACATACAGTATGATAGACAAGAACGTTGTAAGAAGTTTGGTGGACGAGTGGCTGCAAGGCAAAGAGTATTTCCTGACCGACCTCACCGTTAGCCCCGACTCCCGCATTGTGGTGGAAATCGACCATGAGGAAGGCGTGTGGATTGAGGACTGCGTAGAGTTGAGCCGATACATCGAGAGCCATCTTGACCGCGAGCAAGAGGACTTTGAGCTCGAAGTGGGCAGCGCTGGCATCGGCCAGCCGTTCAAGGTGCTTCGCCAGTATGAAATCCACCAGGGCGAGGAGGTTGAAGTGCTTACCGCCGAGGGAAAGAAGTTCCAAGGCGTGCTGAGCGACGTAACCGACGAGCAGTTCACCGTCACTGTTGAAGAGAAGGTGAAAGAAGAGGGGAAGAAACGTCCGCAGATTGTGGAGAAGCCCTACACGTTCAAGTACAGCGAGGTAAAGTACACGAAATACCTCATCACGTTCAAATAGCCCCCTTGCCGCTGGGCGCGGCGGCAAACGAGGGATGCGAAATTCTATAAAGAGAAATAAAGACACAATCCATAATGGCTAAGAAAAAGCAAGAGACGGCAAGTCTTATAGAAACCTTTGCGGAATTCAAGCAAAACAAGAATATCGACCTCACGACAATGGTGGGCGTATTGGAGGAGAGCTTCCGCAGCGTAATCGCCAAACTCTTTGGCTCAGACGAGAACTTCGACGTAATTGTAAACCCCGACAAGGGCGACTGCGAAATCTACCGCAACCGCGTGGTGGTGAACGACGAAGAAGTGACCGACCCGAACAAGCAAATCGCCCTGTCTGACGCGCAGCAAATCGACTCCACCTACGAGGTGGGCGAGGACGTGTCGGAAGAAATTCACTTTGCCGACTTCGGCCGCCGCGCCATCCTGACACTCCGCCAAACACTGGCAAGCAAAATCCTTGAACTCGAACACGACGCACTCTACAACAAGTACAAAGACCGCGTGGGCGAACTCATCACTGCAGAGGTTTACCAGACTTGGAAGAGCGAGACCCTCCTCATGGACGAGGACGGCAACGAACTCTACCTGCCCAAGTCGCAGCAAATTCCACGCGACTTCTTCCACAAGGGCGACGCCGTCACAGCCGTTATCGACCGCGTAGACAACGCCAACGGCAATCCCAAGATTTTCCTTTCACGCACATCTCCCGTTTTCCTGCAACGCCTCTTGGAGATGGAAATCCCCGAAATCTCCGACGGCACAATCCGCCTCTGCCGCATTGCCCGCATCCCGGGCGAGCGTGCGAAGATCGCCGTTGAGAGCTACGACGACCGCATCGACCCGGTTGGCGCTTGCGTGGGCGTGAAGGGCAGCCGCATCCACGGCGTGGTACGCGAACTGCACAACGAAAACATCGACGTAATCAACTATACAAGCAACCCATCCCTTTTCATCCAGCGCGCGCTGAACCCCGCCCAAGTGTCCAACGTGGTGCTTAACGAGGAGGAGAAGAAAGCCGAAGTATACCTCCGTCCCGAAGAGGTGAGCCTCGCCATCGGCAAGGGCGGCATGAACATCAAGCTCGCCTGCATGCTGACACAATATACTATAGACGTGTTCCGCGAAATCGACGGCGAGACGGAGACCGAGGACATCTACCTCGACGAGTTCAGCGACGAAATAGACCAATGGGTAATCGACGCAATCAAGGCTCTGGGCCTGCGTACGGCAAAGGACGTGCTGAACGCGCCGCGCGAGATGCTCATCGAAAAGGCCGACTTGGAGGAAGACACCGTCGACGACGTGCTTCGCGTGCTCCGCGCCGAGTTCGAAGACGATGACAAGAGCGAGGAAACAGCTCCTGCCGAAGAGACCCCTAACGAACCTGCCGAAGAGCCGGCAGGCGAGGAAAGCTAATGGAAACTGTGGGCAGTGCGTGCCTGGGACTTGCGGTTGACCGCTCCCGGCACGCACTGCTCAACAACTGCACGAACGAGAACACAACTACACATTAGCAACACAACTCCATTGCATGAGCATCAGATTAAATAAAGCAATTAAAGAATTTGGCGTGGGCTTGCAGTCCATCACCGCTCTTCTCAAAGAGAAAGGACAGCCCGTAGAGGGCAACGACCCCAACCAGAAGCTCAACGAAGAGCAGTACGAAATCCTGAAAAAGGCTTTCAGCGCCGACAAGACCCTCCGCGACAAGGCAGAGGAGCGTATGCAGGACCGCCAAGAGAAAAAACGCATTGCCAACCGTCAGAGCGAAGCCCCCGAGATGGTCAAGACCGTCGTGCCCGAGGTGAAAGGTCCTCACGTAGTCGGCCACATCGACCTCGACGCGCCCAAGGTTTCCGCTGCCCCCCAACCCGAAAACACTGAGAAAGCCGAAGCCACAACAGCTCCGGCTGCAACTGTAAATAAGCCCGAGGCCGCCCCGGCCCCCGCAGAGGAAAAGCCTGCCGCCCCGGCTCCCGCCGCCGCAAAGCCCGCAGCCGCTCCCGCACAGCCGGCAAAGACGGCCAGCGTTGAAGAGCGTGCCAACGCCATCGGCGAGGAAAAGGACGGCGTATTCACCCTTCACAAGCAGGGCGAGATTACCGGTCCCAAGGTGCTCGGCACAATTGACCTCAGCAGCATCAACTCCAACACACGCCCCAAGAAAAAGAGCAAAGAGGAACGTCGTCGCGAACAGAACGGCCGCACCGGCGCGCAGACCGACGCCAACGGGCAGCGCAAGAAGCGCAACCGCATCGGCGGCGAGCGTGTCGACGTGAACAACGCCGCCAACCAGCCCAAGCAGAACGGCAACAATAACGGCAAGAAACGCCGCAACGAAATGGCCGGCGCAACCGGTCAGCAGGCGGGCGCAGGAAAGGCTGCCGGCAAGAACCGCAACCGCAAGGCCAAGGAGCAGCAAAAGACCGAAGTGAGCGACGAGGACGTTGCTAAGCAGGTTAAGGAGACACTCGCACGCCTCACCAGCAAGCAAAAGGGCGGCAAGGGCGCAAAATACCGTAAGGAAAAGCGCGAACAGCAGCAGGCCCGTGCCGAGGAGGAACGCCGCGAAGCCAAGGCCGAGAGCAAGATACTGAAGCTCACCGAGTTTGTGACGGCCAACGAGCTGGCGCAAATGATGGACGTGCCTGTGACAAAGGTTATCGCCACCTGCATGAGCATCGGCATCATGGTGAGCATCAACCAGCGCATGGATGCCGAGACCATCGACCTCGTGGCCGAAGAGTTCGGCTTCAAGACCGAATACGTGGCTGCCGACGTGCAGGAAGCCATTGCCGAAGAAGCCGACGCTCCCGAGGACCTCGAACCGCGTGCGCCGATTGTCACGGTGATGGGTCACGTCGACCACGGTAAGACATCGTTGCTCGACTACATCCGCAAGTCGAACGTCATCGCCGGCGAAGCTGGCGGCATTACGCAGCATATCGGTGCCTACAACGTGACGCTCGACAACGGCCGCCGCATCACGTTCCTCGACACTCCGGGTCACGAGGCGTTCACCGCCATGCGTGCCCGCGGTGCTCAGGTAACTGACATCGCCATCATCATCATCGCCGCCGACGACGACATCATGCCCCAGACCAAGGAGGCAATCTCGCACGCCATGGCCGCCAACGTGCCCATCGTTTTCGCCATCAACAAGGTGGACAAGCCCCATGCCAACCCCGACAAGATTAAGGAGGGACTGGCAGCCATGAACTTCCTCGTAGAGGAGTGGGGCGGCAAATACCAGAGCCAGGACATCAGTGCCAAGAAGGGCGACGGCGTGAAGGAACTCCTCGAAAAGGTGCTTCTCGAAGCCGACATGCTCGAACTCAAAGCCAACCCCAACCGCAAGGCTACGGGTACAATCATCGAATCGTCGCTCGACAAGGGACGCGGCTACGTGGCCACCATCCTCGTGTCGAACGGCACGCTCAAGCAGGGCGACACCGTGCTTGCCGGCACGAACTACGGCCGCGTCAAGGCTCTCTTCAACGAGCGCGGCGCACGCATCGACAACGTAGGCCCGTCTATGGCGGCCACGCTGCTCGGCTTCAACGGCGCGCCTCAGGCCGGCGACCAGTTCCACGTGATGGACACCGAACAGGAAGCGCGCGAAATCGCCAACAAGCGCGAACAGCTGCAACGCGAACAGGATCTCCGCACACGCGAGGTGCTTACGCTCGAAAAGATCGGCAAGCGCTTGAAACTCGGTTCGTACCACGAGCTCAACATCATCGTCAAGGCCGACGTGGACGGTTCGGTCGAGGCTCTCGCCGACTCGTTCATCAAGCTCTCTACGGAGAACATCGTCGTAAAGGTCATCTTCAAGGGTGTGGGCCAGATCAGCGAGAACGACGTGACGCTCGCCGCCGCTTCCGAAGCCATCATCGTGGGCTTCCAGGTGCGCCCCTCGCAGCAGGCCCGCAAGCTGGCCGAGCGCGACGGCGTGGAAATCCGCCAGTACTCCGTCATCTACGATGCCATCGAGGATGTCAAGGTGGCCATGGAGGGTATGCTCGAACCCGTCATCAAGGAGGAGATTACCGCCAACGTCGAGGTGCGCCAGGTATACCACATCTCCAAGGTGGGCTACGTGGCCGGCGCGTACGTGCTGGACGGCAAGGTGAAGCGTTCGGACAAGGCTCGCCTCATCCGCGACGGCATCGTCATCTTCACCGGCGAAATCAACGCCCTCAAGCGTTTCAAGGACGACGTGAAGGAGGTGACGACCAACTTCGAGTGCGGTATTTCGCTCACCAACTGCAACGACATCAAGGAGGGCGACATCATCGAAACCTTCCAGGAGGTAGAGGTGAAGCAGAAGCTTTCGTAAGCCTTCCGCCCCTCGCCTAGGGTGTTCAAAATGCGAATATTTTTGGTGCAAAATTTCCACGGCAATGTCCCTGGACCGCGCCCCGACGGGGCAGCTCTCCATAGCCCAGGGCAGAGCCG
>CAVGTD010000055.1:0-12382 GCA_963632215.1 Clostridiales bacterium | reverse complement strand
GGCAGCTCTCTTGATACCGGGCAACGCCCGGGTTCTCGGGCTAATCAGCGGAATTTGAGCAATGTGGCTTTGCGGGGCGTTGCCCCTTTATAAGGGAGCTGCCCCGTCAGGGCGCAAACGGATGTGTCCGGGCGAGTACCCAGGGTGCCGCCGCCACTTCGTGACGGCTCTGCCCTGGGCTATGGAGAATTGCCCCGTCGGGGCGTTGGTTTGCGGACACGTGCGGCCCTTTTCGCCCTTATGCGATGGGCGTTGCGGCCTGGCGGCGCATCTCCGCCACCTGCTCCCGGGCTTCGGGGGCGGCCGCTCCGTCCTTTTCGGGGGCGGTTTCTTCGAGGGCTTGCGCCTCGACGATGGAGCGCAGGGCGCACTCCGTGTCGGGGTAGGCAGGGTATTGCGTGAGGGTGAAGTCGTAAATGCCCGTCATGCGGCGCACGGTGTAGACGGTTTTTTTGCGGCCGTCGGGGTCCTGGCCGCCGTCCTCGCTGGTCACGGCCTCCTTGTCGTGGGGGTCGAGCGAGAACATGAACGAGCAGCCGGCTATGTCGCCGCGGCGAACGAGCTCGAGGGCTTTGTCGCCGTCGGCCGTATGGGGGGCTTCGAACTGGAAGCGCACGCCGTGGTCGTCCACCTCGTAGGAGAGAGTGCCCTGCCCGTGGTCGGCACGGGCGAGCAAGAGTTCCATGTTGTGGAACATGGTCATACTTATGTTCTGCCGGTCGAGCAGTTCACGGGTGACGGCCTCGGGGGCGATTACCTCGGTGCTTACTTCCGTGCGGCTCTGGCTGAGCGGCACGCTCTCCTTGCCGAATACGATGGCGTAGCCCTCAATGAGGCGGCTCTCGCCTTCCTTGCCGTCCCCCTCGCTCTGGCGCACGCTGACGCGGCAGGGGGTAAATACGCTTAGTCTTTTCATTTTGCTTTGTCGGTGTTGGTGTCGGTTGGTTCGGGGGCTGCGGCCTCGGTGAGGTTCCTGAGGTTGGCCGATACGAGTGGCGTGTCGCCGCCGTCCACCCGTGGCAGGTTTTCCGCCTCGCGCCACTCGTTGACGGTGTAGAGGCCGGCGGCTATGGTCTTGGTCTGGTAGTCAATCTTGGCGGCGAGGTCGCACGCGTAGAGGCTGCGGCGGTCGAACTCGAAGCGGCGGCGGCAGCAGAACTTGCGCGGAATTAGCTTGCGGTGCAGCTCGTTCTCGATTTTGCGGAGCATGGGGTTCAGGGTGTTCGATAGAAAGGCAACGTTCGCCATCTCGGCGCTCTTGTAGTTGTTGCTCGTGTCGTCGAACACGAACGAGGGGTGAACGCCGAAAAAGCGGCATATCTCCCTGACGGTGAACTTGCGGCTTTCGAGGAACTGCATATCTTGGCTCGTGAGCGAGAACGGGCTTAGCTTCACCTGCCCGGGCAGGGCCACGAAACGGCGGTTTTGCTGCACGTATTCGTCCAGTGCCTGAGCCGTAGCGTCGAGTTCCGCGTCCTGGTACTCCCCGAAGCCCCTGACGCTCGTGTCGTTCGAGATGATGCCCCGGACGTTGCCGCCGTTCTGGAAGCGGTTGAGCGTTTCGCTGCCCCCTGCGCCGGCTATGTCGGTGGTTTGCCGGGCGAACGACAGTACGCTAAGGCCGTGCAGCCCGTCGAGCGAGAGGTTCTTCAAGTGTATGATGTCGGCCTCTTGGAACGTGCCGCTGATGCCGCTGACGGTGTCGTTCACGTAGTACGTGCCGCTCCGGGTGTCGTGGCTCACCGTGCCGCGTTGGCAAAGGGCGAGCCGTTCGAAAGCGAGCGTCACGGGGTTCACCACGGGGACGATGTAGGCGTTGCCCTCGAGGAGCATCTGCTGCACGGCTTGCGCCCAAAAGTCGACGGCGGAAAATTCCGGCGTGGGCTGCACGGTCAGGAGGTAGTGCAGGTCGCTGTCGGCAGCCTCAACGAACACGCCGCCCGTGCGGCGCTCCATGTAGCGCAGGGGCAGGTTGGCAACCGTTTCGCTGAGCAGCTTTACGCAGCGGTACACGGCGGCCACGGCGAGGGGCGTGCCGCCGCCGAGGTAAAGCACGCCGCCCTGGCGAGGCGCAGCGCTGCCGGCGTTCGCCTGGCCGGCGGGGGCGGCGGCTGCCTCGCGGCGGAATATGTGGCGGAAAATGGAAGTGAGGGGGTTCTTCATACTACCCTGCGGACGGAAGTTTGCCTTATGTGCCAAAAACGGGGGCAAAAGGCGAAAAAAGTGCGGAAAATTCGCCCCGTGGGGTTGTCGAAACTACCCCGGGGCTAATTTTAACTACCCCCGGGGTTGTCGGAACTATCCCCGGGGTAGTGTTTGTTAGGGCGGCGAAAGGCTTTTTAACGCCCTGCGGCGGCCATTTTATTGGCGGCGACAGAATGGTCGCACGGGGCGGCGTTACCACGTGATGAACTGCTGCGGCACGTCCGAGATGGTGATGTAGTCGCCGCCCTCGGGGTTTTCGTAGTCCCAGATGACGAACGGGCATTCCACGTTGCGGCGGCACGTCCAGGCCATTTGCAGTATTTTCTTCCCCGTGTCGTCGTAGGTGGCTTGCACGGGCTGCGCCTGGTACTCCGTGAGGTATCCGCAGTCGGTAGCCCAGCACTTGTCGCCGTAGCCCGTGACGGGGGTGGGCTGCTTGTCGAACTCGCCGTTGGGGTCGGCGGCGAACACGTTGTCCGTGTGCAGGTGGAGGCAGCCGATGTCGCCCTTTGCCCCCGTGCCGTCGTAGAGGGGGATGAACGTGAACGACTGCCCCGTGAGCGAGAGGGCGCGCCAGTCGCTCTGCCCATGGTAGGGCGGCAGCCATAGGTTGAGGTAGTTGCCGCCGCCGCTGTACTGGCAAAGGGCGTCGGCCGGGGCTGATATGAACACGTACACACGGCCTATGTTGTCGTGGCGGGGGCGGATGTACTCTTTCGAGGGGTCAACGCCCTGCGCCGGGCTGAACATCTCGAAGAACGCCCAGAAGTTGTCCTTGGTGACGGTGCAGACGGAGGAGGCTGTGAAGCCCGACGTGATGCCGTTGAACGTGCCGGTGGCGGCCTTGATTTCCCCTTGGAACGTGCCGCTGGTGGCTTGGACTTCGCCCGTGAACTTGCCGCTCGTGGCTTGGACTTCGCCCGTGAACTTGCCGCTCGTGGCCTGGACTTCGCCCTCGAACTTGTACGTCCCCGTGGTGGGGTCGATTACCACCCGTTCCGCCCCTGCCTCGTCGGTGGCGATGATAGTGCCGTTCTTGATGTACACGCCGAAGCCGCCGCCCGATTGCGCCCCGACGCGCAGCCGGAGGCAGCCCTCGAACGAGCGGCTCTTCACGCCCTCGAGGAGGCTGATGCAGGGCTGCCCCGTGGCGGTGAAGTGCAGGTAAATGGCGGCTTGACGGGCGGTGTCGGTGGCTGAGCCGAACTGCACCACCTCGTCGCCGGCAAGGGGCTGGCTCATTGTGCCTATGCCGGCGGCGGAGCTCTGCACGGTGACGTTGCGCATTCCGCCCTGCACGCTTGCCCTGACGATGCTCTCGCCGTCCTGCCCCGTCACGTCCACTTCGCCGGCGGCCTCCACGCTGTCCATGCCGTCGGCAAGGCTGATTGTGCCGTCGAGCTGCGATGCCCAGAAGTAGACGTAGCGGCCGCCGCCCTGCACGTCGCTCACCTGCACCCAGTAGCCCCGGACGGTGGTGCCGTCGTAGCGCTGGCAGCGGATGAAGTCGCCCTTTTGGAAGCCGCCGTAGCCCTGCCCCTCGCTGCCCTCCATTTCGAGCCGCCAGTAGGCGTTGCCGCTCCCGGTGTCGGTGTAGAGGGCGGCGGCCTTGACGCGCCCCGTGGCCTGCGTGATGCCCAGCGAGCCGCAAATGGAGCGTATGCGCTCCGTACGCAGTTCCGTCACCTGCATGGTTTGGCGCACGGTGAGGCAGTCCACCTCGAGGTAGCTGCGCCTTGCGCCGCCGGCGGCGGTCTGCTCCGTCAGGGCGAAGCCTGAGCCAACGGGCGTGCCGCTCTGGTAGCCGGGCGAGCGCACGCCGGCGGCGGCGATGATTTCGCCGTCGGCTTGCAGCCCCTTGGCGAACGTTATCAGCCCGGCGGCGGTGTCGGCGGCGGTTTTCGAAAGGTAACGGCTATCGAGTGGCGTGAGGTCGGTGAGCGTGTCGGCCGTGGCGGCGTGGTCGGCCTCCGTGGCGTGGTCGGCTTCGAGGGCGCGCGCCGCCTCGGTTGCCCGGTCGGCCTCCTTGGCGTGCGCCGCCTCGGCGGCGTGGTCGGCCTCCTTGGCGTGGTCTGCCTCCTTGGCGTGGTCTGCCTCGGCGGCGTGCGCCGCCTCGATGGCGTAAGAGGCGCTGCCCGTGCCGCCGGCGGCGGCGGTGAGGGCGGCGGTTTCGGCCGTTGATTTCGCGGCCGCCTTGGCGGCTTGCGGCGTGCGTTCAGTCCCTTGGAATGTTTTCATAATGGGGGTGTGGGTGGTTAGAAACGGGGATAGGGGAGAATGTCCGCGGACCGCGCCCCAAAGGGGCAGCTCTCCATAGCCCAGGGCAGAGCCGGCACGGAACGTGGCGGCGACACCCTGGGTCCTCCCCGGGGTTAATAGTTTGCGCCCTGAAAGGGCAACTCTCTTATAAAGGGGCAACGCCCCGCTGCAAAATCTCCCCTAACCCGGGCGTTGCCCGGTATCAAGAGAGCTGCCCCTACGGGGCGGAAACTGTCCCTGCATGGGGTACACCCAGGGTGTCGGCACGTTCGTGCCTTTGCCCTGGGCTATGGAGAGCCGGCCTTTCAGGCCTCCCGTTTGCGGACATTGGCAGGGCGTTGCATTGCTATGCCCTTTGCCGGGCGTACTGTGTGGGCGATACCTCTTGGTAGGTAGCGTCGAAGGTGTCGGTGAGGGCAGTGAGCGTGCCGCCCTTTACGATGAACATTTTGCCGGGGTAGTGTTCCTCCGTCAGGAGCAAGCGGCCCATTTCGGGGAGGCGGCTCTCGCCCGAGAGAAGTATTTTGGCGGTGTCGTACTGCGAATGCCACTGAGCGGCCACGACGTAGGGGAGAACGTCCCAGTCGGCGGCAAGTCCCTTGCCGAGGTTCTTGTTGCGGAAGTAGGGCATGGCCTCGATTTTCTCCGTGCCGGCGGCGGCGTTCGTCACGCGTCGGCAAAACGTGCCTATGCCCAGATTGTCGAGGCTGGCCGGCGAGCCGAGGCAGGTCTCGACGGCGAACTCGTTTTTGAGCGTGGGGTCTACGGCGGTGGCGTACTCCTTGCCCTCGGGGTCTACCTCGTCGAACGTTTGGGGGTTGACGTACTGCACTTGCGGCAGCCCGTAGGCTATCCACCTGAGGAACTTGTAAGAGCGCAGGAACGTGCCCATGCTGCCGTACTCGCTCCGCGGCTCTGCCTTTTTGTATTCGGCGATGAGTTCCACCTCGTCCTTTGCAGGGTAGACGGTTTCTTTGTAGGGGTCGGCGCAGTTGGGGGCGGAATAGCCCATGAACACGCCCTCGAACACCACGAGTTCGGCCATGCCGCTCACGGGGGGCGCAGGGAGCAGTTCCATGCTGGCGGAGGGGGACAGCTCGCTCTCGCCCTGTTCGTTATAGATGCTGTACAAAGCGCGCACGTCCTCCGTCCAGGAACAGTCGTCGAAGCCTTTGCCCAGCGAGTATGAGGACGGGGCGCGGGACTTGCCGTTCTCGGCGGTGTACTTCGTTACGCCGCTGTACATGAGGAACGCCGGCATTTCGATGTAGGGGTCGGTGTCGGACGGCGCGGCTACCGTCTGCCATACGGGCTGCGCCCACGGCTGGAGGGGCGTGCTTGACTGGCTGAACGATGCGAGGTAGCAAACAACCTGCCCCTTGTCGTTGCGGACAAGGACGGTGTAAGGCACGCGCAGGAGGGGGGCGGCGTTAGTGAGTTCGGCGTGGCGCACGAGGCCGTTCTTGTCGGTGTAGGCGGTGGCGGCGACGTCGGTTTTTTCGGAAATAACGTCGGGCATGGTGTCGTACGTGGGGCATTGCAGGCAGGTGCAGAGCAGCGGCACGTTTACGCCCACCTTGTAGCCCACGCGGGTGGCGAGGTCGGAGCCCATCAGGAAGAACGGGCGCGAGGTGAAGAGCTTCGTTCGCTTGGGGAATATCTGGCTGCCCCCGGCGGTGTGCCACGAGGCAAAGCGGTCGACGCACACGCCGCCCGAACTGATGTCGCCCTCGGGGGTGGCGCAGCGCGCCCGGGCAAGGGTGCTTTCGGCGCAGTTGGCGGCGTGGTAGAGCAGGGCTTTGCGCTCGCCCATGCCGTCGTTGCCCTCGGCTATCTCGACGGGCAGGAGGCGGCTGTCGTTGAGGGTCTGCACCTCGCCCGAGACCGCCGTGCGCACGGTCATGGTGTTGGGCGGCGCGGCGGATAGGCTCACGGTTTGCGTGTCGTAGGAGTTGACGGGCTTCGCAACGGTGATGCTGCCGCCGCTGCCCTGCATGGTGGTGTCGTCGTCTTCGCCCGTCAAGAGGGTGAGGGCGCTTTCGGAGGGGGTGACTGTTACCTTTATGTTGTTGTATACCTTGCCCATCTCGAGCGTTTGCTCGTCGCCCGTCCAGTAGATAGAGCCTCCGCCCGTCTTGGCCGTGCCGTCGGCGTTGAAAAGTCCGTCGGGGGTGTAGAACACGAGCAGCCCCCACCACTGCATGACCCTCGCCCCCAGGGCGCGGCAAACGTCGGACAGCACCTCCTGCCACGCTTGGTAGCTCTGCGAGTCGCGGTCGTAGTAGTTGGCGGCGAGAAACATGAGGGAGTAGATGTTGCCGTGTCCGCCGTAGGTCTTTGGGTCGCCGTCCTTGTTGTACATTTCAAGCACGCCGTACGCGCTCTCGCCCAGCGTGGCATAGTTGTCGTACATCATGGGATGGACGTAGCCCGTCGTGTCGGAGGGGTCGCTGGTATTTTCCGAAATGGAAAGACCCAAATCGTTCCTGAGCCAAAAGAGCATATTGTAGATGCTGTCCACCTGCGCCCGTGGCTGGAACTTGACGAACTCCCCCTGCGCAAGGTCGGAAAAGGTGAGGGACGTTTCGTAGCCGTCGAACGTTTGGAACGGCTCGGAGTATTCCTCCGTGTTGAGCGTGCCTACCCAGAAGATGTAGCCGCCGCGGTATACGCGGAGCTGCGTGGCGCAAAGGGCGGTGCGGTAGTAGCCGGTGAACTGGCGGTCGTCCTCGCTCACCACGGTGAGGGTGGCAACCGACCCGCAAAGGGGTTCTTCGAGTTCCTTGGTGTCCCACTCGATGGTGAGGGGCGTGTCGTAGGGGAATGACAGTTCACGGGGCGCGGCGGCCGTCTGCCCGTCTTCGCCCTTTTGCCATATCTCGACGCGCCAGAGCGTGCCGCCCTGGCTCATGAACTCTCCGTAGTATTCTTCGATGTATGCCATAACGTGTGGGGGGGGGTGAATGGGTTAGCGTTCGTAGTCGATGAAGAGGCGCAAGCACATGAGCATCGTAATAACGCCGTCTATTTTCTGGTACTGGCTTCGCTTCACGGGCTTGGTGTTTTCGAGGTTGTCGGTGTCAAGCACGGCGTTGCCGAAACAAAAGAAGTTGATTGGGTTGTCGTTGATGTAGACGTGTCCCGTTTTCGCCCCGTGTTCGAAGCTTTGCACGGGGGCGGTGAAGTTGCCGTAGGTCTGCTTTACGCCTACAAGCACGTCTCTCGCCCCTGAGGCGGCGAGCATATTGATTACCTCGGTGCTTCGCCACGGGTCGTAGCCTATTTGCAAAACTCGCACTTTCTCGTTGATGCGCAGCACGTAGTTCACTATTTCCCGGTAGTCGATGACCTCGCCCGGGGTGAGGGTGAGCCATCCCTCCTCGGCCCAGCCCCGGTAAAGCTCGGCGTTGGGATGCCCGGGCAGCGCCCCCTCGGGGAAGAAGTAAGCCGTGTGGAACGTGAACGACTTCGCCTCCTTGGAGTATATGCCAAAGGTGACGGCTGAGAAGTCGTCGCTCTCCGAAAGGTCGATGGCCACCATGCCGTCGGGGCGGCCCTTGACGGTTTCGAGCGTAAGGGGGCGCGCTATCGTCCGGGCGAACGTGGCCGTTATCCACGCCCTTTGCTCGTTTACGCAGTAGACGTTGAGCAGTTTCGTGCGGAACGCCAGCAGGGCCGCTCCGCCGTCGCGCATGGCCGTGCGGTATTCCGCCCGGTAGAAGTCCTCCGTGACGGTCACGCCCATGTGGGGATGCACCTTTCGCCACGTACGGGGGTCGTCCTCGGGGTCGCCCGGGTCGGGTTCGAAAAGGTGGCAAAACACGGTGTCGTCCTCGAACTCGCCCAGCAAGAGCCGCTTGTAGCCCTGCAGCTTCTGGTAGAACGGGCCGTCGATAACGTCGGAGGCGGTGGTGATGATGACCGTGAGGGGATTGAGGCGTATGCCCATCGAGGTGGTAAGGACGGAGAGCAGCTCGTTAGACCGGGCTTGGGAGTATTCGTCAATCAGCACCGTCGAGGCGGAGAGGCCGTCCTTTGTGCGGCTGTTGGCCGTGAGGCATTGGGCGAACGCCGAACGGTCGCGGCGGCGGCTCTTGATGACCTCCTCGTTGACCACGTAGCGAAGCCCCCGGGGGTCGAGGCGGCGCACGCACCCCCTCAGCACGTCGAAGCACTTCTTGGCCTGGTCGTAGGAGTTTGCCCCGAGGTAGCACTCGGCGTTCGCGTCGCCAAAGAAAAGGTCGTAGAGCGGCAGAGCCGCGCCGCTGGTGGTTTTGCTGAACTTACGGGGAACGAATAGGCACATCTCCCGGACTACCCTGCGCCCGTGCGCCCAAAAGGCGAACACCGAGGCGAACTGGAAGCACTGCACGGGCGTGAGGCGGTACTGCTGCGCCCCGTTCTTTCCGGGAAAGTAGAGGCTCTCGTAGAACACGAAGAAACGGCGCACCTCCCGGGCGTTCACCCCGTAGCGCTCGGCCATGCGCACAAAGCGCAGGGCGGCAAGCACCTCCCAGAGGCAATGGCCGTCGGGGTCGGAGCGCACGCCCTCCAGATACTCGGAGAGCCGCCCGTCTACCCGTTCGAGTTCGAGCCGCTCCACGGGGGCGGCCATGAGGGCGGCGGCGGCTTCCTTTTTCTTTGCTTCGAGGGCTTCACGGTCGGCGGTGTTCATAGAGCCTACCCCCGGCCCCTCCCTGAAAGGAGGGGAGACCCGTGTGGGGACGCGTGGGGGCTGATGTTGGGGGTTAACGGGTGGCTATAATCTTCTTCGTGAGGTCAACGAGGGGGTCGGCCTCGGTGTCGGCGCTCAGTGCCTCGACGGTCAGGCCGAGGGCTTTCATCTGCCGGGTGATGCTGTCCTGCGCGTCCTTTTGCACCTTAAAGACGGGGTGGGGCTTCATCTCACGTCCGTAACGGGTCTCTACCCAAACGAACGTTTCCTCGAGCCGCTCGATGTCGGCGGCGGCGAGGGTGAGGGTATAGACGGCGGTGGCAAGGCTCTTAATCTGCACGTCGATGGCGGCGGTATAGGTCTGCGAGCGTTTCAGGGCTTTGCGGATAACCGCCTCCCACTGGTCGATGCCGGGGCGTTTCGTTTCTTTTTCCATTGGCTTGGGGTTCTTTGGGGGGGGTGATGCTTAGCCGTTGCGCTCCCTGATGCCTATAAAGGCAAGGGCAAGGAGAGCCGCCACGAGCAGGAAGCCGCCCAGCGTTTCGAGGGCCTTCTTGTACCACGGGCGCGAGGCGGCAACGGTGGTCGTGCTGGTGGCGGTTTCCGTGCTGGCTGATGCCGTGCGCACGGTGTCGGCGGTTTGTACGCTACGGCTCACGGTGTCAGCCCTGCGGCTCACGGCGGCGGCGGCGGCAAGGGAGCGGCGGCGGCTGTCGTGCCAGAGCGTGCGCTCACGGTAAACGACGCGCCCGGCGGTGTCGACCACAAGGAGCGTCGATACGCTGTCGCGCACGGTGTCAGCGGCCGAAAAGGCGGCGAAGCGCTCCGCGAAAGCGGTGCTTACAGCCCTGCTTTCGTCCGTCCTTTGGCTCGCTCGGAGCGTGTCGGCGGCCGTGGCCGTGGCGGTGCGTTCCACGGCGGTCAAGGCTTTGCGCGAGCATGAGCAGCAGGGTAACAACACTAACAAAAAGAATGCAATAGACTTCACTGGCGAACTTCTTAACGGGGTTATTCATCTTCCTATTGTTCGGGCGAAAGGGCGGCTAATGTGCCGTTTTAGCCCGTTTTTGCCCGTTTTTGGGCGTTTTTGTGGCTGTTTTTAGTCGTTTTTGGGCGTTTTGGGGCTGTTCCGGGGCGTTGCCGCCCGTGCCGTGAATGCCCGTGGCGGCGGCGGAAACTCTGGCGGCGGCGCAGGGGGCGGCGAAGCCCAAAGTTCCGGAAATCGAAAAAATTGCTCACGCACGGAAAGAGTTCGAGGCGGGGTTATCTTTGCCCCCCTGCCCTGAAAAAAACTCCCCCCCCTATCTTCGCAGACCGGGAGGGGCGTTCGGAATTTTCAAACATTCCGCCGTTGTTTCCAACTAACATTGAGAGATAGAGAGATGCCGTTGGCACTCGGTTTCCGCTTTTCCCCTGGCCGTGCCTTGCGGCGCGGCTCTCCGCGCCTATCCTGTACACAATAAGAACACGTAGAAGCAATCAGCGTGGCACGGACGGCGGGGCGGCGGGGCGGAACGCTCTCAAATTCCGACAATCTGAACTTATACCTATGATGATGTTGAAACGATGCGGAAGCAGTGTGTTCCCCCTTCAATGGGCAGTTTGTCCGGCTCGGACGGAACTTTCAGAGCGGTTCAAAAACTCACAATCTAATCATAAATCATTTAGCAACTTACTTAATCCAAAATGCTTTTTATATATCGTATGGCAATCAAAGTTTTATCTGTCTTCTTCGTGCGCCCGTCCTGCCCCGTCTTCGCCGAAGTAGCGGCGCAGGGTCTCGGCGGTCTGCTCGCCGGCTCGGCGCTTGGCGGCTTCCCTGCCGCTCCTGCCCATGGCGGCGTGAACGTCCACGTGGCACCAGTGGCAAAGGGCTTGCAGGTTGAGCGGCGAGAACATCCGCCGTTCCTGCTCGGCGCGGCTCGCGGCCTCCTCGACGGGGCGGCGGTGGTGTACCTCGGTGGCGGCGCGCGTCCTGCCCTCGGCCTGGCACCGCTCGCACAGAGGGTGAGCCGTGAGCCGGGCGCGCCTGAGCCTGAGCCAACGGGCTGAGTGTATCCAGCGTATGTAGTCGGGGTTTCGGCTCATAGGCATTCGCGGCGGTGGCGGCGGCGGAAGCGGTCGGCCGTCGAGGGCGTAGGCTCCGCCTCGGCCATCTCGTCGAACATACGGGCGATGTACTCGGCAGGGTCTTCCGCCTCCTCGGCCTCGCCCCGTTCCGCCTTGTCCTTGCAGCGGCGCATCTCGTTCAGGCGGTTCACGCCAACCAGCTGGCGGAGAGTTACCACGACCAGCTGCTGGACATTGCGGAAACCGTAGGCCTCGACAATGTGGCGCACGTCCGTCCATAACTGCGGAGGCAGCGAAAGGTTGAAGCGCACGCGCCCCGTCCCGTCGGTTTCGTGGGTGTCGGTGGTTCGCATTGCAGGGCGGAGGGTCTTACGGTTGTCAAGGGGTTACGGTTGTCATAGTGGGGCGAGGCAGGGGCGGAGAGAGTTGTTCACCGTGTGAGGGGGACAGCCGGGCAGGGCAGGGGCGTTCAGAGGTCAGCCTCAACGCTGAACGACGGGCATGCCTTGGCGGCGTACTCGTTGTGTCCGTGAACGCTTGCCCCGTACTGCTTCGCCAGCTTCTCCACCAGCGAACGCAGGGCGGCACGTTGTGCCACGGTACGCGTGTCCTTGGGCGTGCGCCCGTCGGCGGCAAGGCCGCCAATGTAGCACACGCCTATGGAGTGGGCGTTGTGGCCCAGGCAGTGCGCCCCCTGCTGCGAGACGGGGCGGCCCTCATGCACCGTGCCGTCGAGGTATACCACGAAATGGTAGCCAATGTCGGCGAAGCCGCGCTCCTTGTGCCAGCGGCGTATGTCGCTGACGGTGAACGCCTTGCCCTCCGCCGTGGCGGAGCAGTGCACGATTATTTCGGTTATCTTTCTCACAAGTGCAAATATAGCGTTTTTCCCCGTAGCCCGTGGGCTATTTTTTATGTTTTGTGAAGTATAGTTCGAACGCAGGGGTTAGGGGGCAGAGTGTTCGAAATGGTAAAATACTGATTGAGCCATCGTGTGCCAATTGTCCACAAACCGCGCCCCGACGGGGCAGCTCCCCATAGCCCAGGGCAGAGTGGCGGCGCGAAGCGGCGACACGTCACCCTGGGTCTCCCGTCACATACCGTTTGCGCCCCGTCGGGGCAGCTCTCTTGATACCGGGCAACGCCCGGGTTCGGGAACGGGCTGGCAACGTG
>CAVGTD010000054.1:0-12535 GCA_963632215.1 Clostridiales bacterium | reverse complement strand
CCGGGGACACAAGGATTTTCAGTCCTTTGCTCTACCAACTGAGCTATGGCACCTTGCTGATTTGCGAGTGCAAAGGTAGCATTTTTATCCACACTGGCAAAACATTGCCCGTCTTTTCCTTTGAAAAACGCATTTTGTGGGCGTACGGGCAACGACTTTCCGCATTTTTAGTCAAATTTGCCGTTGCGGCTGATGCCGCTGACAGTTAACCGCATTGGCGACGCTTAGAGCCGTTCAGGCTATACAGAGAGCTACGCTCGCATTCCAATCTATTACCAGAGCAAAATGGAAACAACCACGAAACCGCAAATCCGCACCGTCGATATAGGCACCGTTCTCAATGAAGTAGGCGAGACGAATCGCCTGGGCAACGAAGTGACCGTGTTCGACGACATCACGTGGAAAGACCTTGTGGACACGCCGACGCAAATTGGTTTCTTGCTCATCGCCTTCTGCACCGAGGGCGAGGTGAACTTCACGATGAACGAGAAAAGCCAGTGTATGCGGGCCGGCGACCTGCTCATATCCTTCGGCGAACAGATATTCAAGGACGAACACGTGAGCGAGAATTTCCACGCTAAGGCCGTGTTGATGTCGCGCCCCTTTGCGCAAAACTGCATTGTGGGCATGAACCATATGTGGCCCTTCCTGCTCTATCTGATTGAACACCCCGTGATGACTATGACAGCGGAAGAGCAGGAATGGCTGCTTGAATGCCATCGCCTCATACGTCGCCACTTGGTGAAAGCCACGGGCAAGTTTATGCGCGAGGCTACCGTTTCGCTCGTTCGTGCTTTCTATTTCGAGATATGCGGATTGCTCGACCTCCGCGTGAAGCCCGGGCATACCGACCAGCACAACCGCGCCTACGCCCTCTTCGACCAGTTTATCCGCCTCGTGTCTGAACATTTCAAGCAGGAACGCAGCGTAGAGTGGTACAGCAGCGAAATGTGCATCACGCCCAAACACCTCTCCGAAGCCGTGAAGAGAGTGAGCGGCAAGACGGCGGGACAGTGGATATCCACGCTCGTCATCATCGAGATAAAGTCGCTGCTCAAAAACACGTCGCTCTCGATGAAGGAGATAGCCGACGAAATGAACTTCTGCTCGCAGAGTTTCATGGGCAAGTACTTCAAGAACATTGAGGGCATATCCCCCTCGGCCTACCGCCGCAACTGACGCGGGCGGAACGGCAAAACGCTGAAATCCCCGGCAAGAGCCATGAGCCTTGCCGGGGATTTCAGCGTTTGTCAGGCGGTCGGGGTTGCGTCCGCCCGCAGTTCAACGGCGAACGTCGTGCCTTGTCCCACCTGGCTGCGCAATACGTAGATGCGCCCGTGGTGGTATTCCTCCACAATGCGCCGCGAGAGCGACAGTCCCAGACCCCAGCCCCGCTTCTTGGTGGTGTATCCGGGTTTGAACACGCTCTTGAAGCGGTTGTGCGGAATGCCTTTTCCCGAGTCGGTCACGGTGATTTGCAGGTATGTCCGTCCGCGCCGCTTAACGTATTCGGGAGTGACCGCAAGCGAGAGCGACCCCACGCCCTGCATGGCGTCGATGGCGTTTTTGCAGAGGTTCTCGATGACCCACTCGAACAAGGGCGCGTTCAGTTCAGCCTCGAAGGGACGGTCGGGCAGGTTGACCGAAATGTCCACCCGTGCCGATGTGCGCCGCCGGTAGTACTCCGCCACCGACGAGACGATGTCCCTCACGTCCTGCCGCAAAAGTTCGGGGGCAGAGCCGATTTTCGAGAAACGTTCGGCAATGAGCTGCAAGCGTCCGATGTCGCTGTCCATTTCGGGGATGAGTTCGTCGTCGGGATACGTTTCGCGGAGCATGGCACTCCAGGCCATCAACGAGGATATGGGCGTGCCGAGCTGGTGAGCCGTCTCGCGCGAAAGACCCACCCACACGCGGTTTTGTTCCGCCTTTTTCGAGGCGAGCAGCGCAAGGATGGCAATGCCGAAGAACACGGCGACTACCGCAAGCTGTAAGTAGGGGAAAATAGTGAGCTGCCTGAGCAGCACCGACTCCTTATAATATATATATATGTAGTCGGCGGCCGCCTGACTGTTGGCGGAGAGTTCCATGCGCATTGTCTCGCCGTGGGCGCGCATACGGGAAAGTTCGCGCGAGAGCGTTTCGAGAGAGTCGTTGCCGCAGGGCGCGGGCGACAGGTTACGCTGCGTCAGCACGTGTCCGCGCGAGTCGGTCACGACCACGGGGATCGTATGGTTGCTGTTGATTACCTCGAGCACGAGGTTGTAGTCCGTCCCCTCGTCGGGCGCGGTGAGCGACCGCATGGCCTGAGCCCATACGTTCATCTTCGCCACCTCTTCGTCGTAGAGCGCACGCGTAAGGAAGTGGGAGTAGACGAGCGAGGCGGCCGACAGAGCCAAAGCCGTCAGGATGAGGGCGGCGCGAAACTTCTGTGTGTTCAGGGGAAATGCCATCGGCGGTGGAAACTATCGGAGCGACTTGTTCACCGAGTCAATGTAGTCGAGAAACTCCGTGCGCCCCATCGACGTGTCGCTGCTCGTGATGAAGTGAGGCGGGAGTTCCTCCCACTCCTCGCGGAGCGTTTGCAGGAAGGTGTCCACGTTCCGTTTCAGTTCGCCGCGCTTGGGTTTGTCGGCCTTGGTAAACACGATGCCGAACGGCACGCCGTTCTCGCCGAGGAACTGAATGAAGTCGAGATCAATCTTTTGGGGCTTCAGGCGTGAATCAATAAGCACGAAAAGGCAAGTCAGCTCCTTGCGGTTCAGCACGTAGTAGCTGATGAGCTTTTGCAGCTTCTCCACTTCGCGTTTGCCGCGCTTGGCGTAGCCGTAGCCGGGGAGGTCGACGAGAAACCACTCGTTGTTGATCACGAAATGGTTGATAAGCATCGTCTTGCCCGGCGTAGACGATGTCATGGCCAAGGCCTTGCGTCCCGTAAGCATGTTGATGAGGCTGCTCTTGCCCACGTTGCTGCGGCCAATGAACGCGTATTCCGGTTTGTCCGTTGCCGGGCACTTGTCGGCGCGGCTGTTGCTGATTACGAACTCTGCTGAACGTATCTCCATAAACTCTTTTTGCGGACAAAAGTACCAAATCTTTCCTTGCAGTAGTCCATTAATACTTAATTTTGCTCGCTTTGCGGCCGGGCGGAATACCATTCTTCCGCCAAGACCGTTACAAAAACCATCCAAGATGAAACCATTAGCCGAACGCCTGCGCCCCACGTCGCTCGACGACTACATCGGGCAGAAGCACCTTGTAGGCCCGGGAGCCGTACTGCGTCAGATGATAGACACGGGACATATTTCCTCGTTCATCCTATGGGGACCTCCCGGGGTGGGAAAAACCACCCTCGCCAAGATAATCGCCCACCGTCTGGACGCGCCCTTCTTCACCCTTTCGGCGGTGAACAGCGGCGTGAAAGAAGTGCGCGAGGTGATAGACCGTGCCTCGCACGACCGCCTCTTCAACACGCAAAGCCCCATCCTCTTCATTGACGAAATACACCGCTTCTCAAAGTCGCAGCAAGACAGCCTGTTGGCGGCGGTAGAGACCGGAGCCATCACCCTTATCGGGGCGACCACCGAAAACCCCTCGTTCGAGGTGATACGCCCCTTGCTCTCGCGCTGCCAAGTGTACGTGCTGAAAAGCCTTGAGAAAGCCGACCTCCTGCAACTGCTCGACCGCGCGCTGACAAACGACATCGTGCTGAAAGAGCGCGACATAGAACTCCGGGAGACCGACGCGCTCCTGCGTTACAGCGGCGGCGACGCCCGCAAGCTCCTCGGCATTCTCGACCTCGTTACGTCCGCTTCGGGCGAAGAGCCGCTCGTGATAGACAACAAGCTGATAACCGAACGCTTGCAGCAAAACCCCTTGGCCTACGACAAGGAGGGCGAGATGCACTACGACATCATCTCCGCCTTTATCAAGAGCATTCGCGGCAGCGACCCCGACGCCGCCCTCTACTGGCTGGCCCGTATGATCGAGGGCGGCGAAGACCCTAAGTTCATCGCGCGCCGCCTTGTCATCTCCGCCGCTGAGGACGTGGGGCTGGCCAATCCCAACGCCCTGCTCCTTGCCAACGCCGCCTTCGACGCGGTGGCTAAGATAGGCTGGCCGGAGGGGCGCATCCCCCTTGCTGAGGCTACCGTCTACCTGGCCACAAGCGCAAAGAGCAACTCCGCCTATATGGGCATCAACGAGGCTTTGGAGAAGGTCAAGGCTACGGGCAACCTCCCCGTGCCGCTCCCCATTCGCAACGCCCCCACCAAGCTCATGGCCGAGCTGGGCTACCACGACGGCTACCTCTACCCCCACGACTATCCCGGCAACTTCACGCCGCAGCAGTATATGCCCGACGAACTGCGCGGCGAGGTGCTTTGGCATCCGTGCGACAACGCCGCCGAGAACAAGGCACGCGAGCGCATGAACGCCTTTTGGAAAGATAAACAACGGTAGTCCCCTCTGGTTCAACCAAAAAACGCTACCTTTGCTTTGTCCCTATGAAATAAACTGCGCAAAAGCACGTTCTTTGAATACGCCCCCTCGGCGGCGCGTATTTGTTTACAACTCAACATATATACATGAAAGGCATTGTATTGGCCGGCGGAAGCGGCACACGTCTCTATCCCATTACCAAAGGCGTGAGCAAGCAGCTCATCCCCATTTTCGACAAACCGATGGTGTACTATCCCATTTCGGTACTTATGCTCGCCGGCATCCGCGACATCCTTATTATATCCACCCCGCAGGACATGCCCTGTTTCCAGCGTCTGCTTGGCGACGGGTCGGACTTCGGCATTCGCCTTGAATACGCCGTGCAGCCCTCGCCCGACGGACTTGCCCAGGCGTTCCTCATCGGCGAGAAGTTCATCGGCAACGACAGCGCGTGCCTCGTTCTTGGCGACAATATCTTCCACGGAAGCAACTTCGCCGCAATGCTCCGCGCAGCCGTCAAGCGTGCGGAGGACGAAGGGCTTGCCACCGTTTTCGGCTACCGCGTGAACGACCCCGAACGCTACGGCGTGGTGGAGTTCGACGCGCAGGGCAAGGCCGTAAGCATTGAGGAAAAGCCAAAAGAGCCTAAGTCCAACTACGCCGTGGTGGGCTTGTACTTCTATCCCAACAAGGTGGTCGACGTGGCCAAGAACATCAAGCCCTCGGCGCGCGGCGAACTCGAAATCACTACCGTCAACCAGCGTTTCCTCGACGACAACCAGCTCATGGTGCAGACGCTCGGCATAGGCTTTGCCTGGCTCGACACCGGCACGCACGACAGCCTGAGCGAGGCCTCCACCTTTATTGAGGTCATCGAAAAGCGCACGGGCTTGAAGGTGGCGTGTCTCGAAGGCATCGGGCTGAAACAGGGCTGGGTGTCGCCGCAGCACGTGCGCAAGCAGGCTCTGCCCATGGCCAAGAACCAGTACGGGCAATACCTCCTCAAACTCTGCGACGAGTACGAACGCAAGGCTTAGGCTCGCCGGGCGGCAGCAGTGCCGCAGCACCGCAGCACATTAATGCACAACTGAACTCTCTACCGCATGATTATATCCGTTGACTTTGATGGCACAATCGTAGAACACAAGTATCCCGCCATCGGAAAAGAACAGCCCTTTGCCACAATGACCCTCCGCCAGCTCATGAAGGACGGGCACAAGCTCGTGCTTTGGAGCGTGCGCGAGGGCGAACTGCTCGACCAGGCCGTGAAGTGGTGCGAGGAGCGCGGCGTGCGCTTCTACGCCGTCAATGCCGATATCGACGAGGACGCTTCCGACCACCAAGGCACGAAACAGTTCAGCCGAAAAATCAAAGCCGACGTATTCATAGACGACCGCAACGTGGGCGGTCTGCCCGATTGGGGAACAATCTACCACCTTATTTCGCACCGCTGCACCATGGAGCAGTATTACGCCGCTCAGGCAAAGGGCGGCGACGAAGCCAAGCCCAAGAAAAAGGCTTGGTGGAAATTCTGACCCGGGCGCGCTGGCCGCTCTCCGACGTTTTCCCCATACAATCGCTTGTACCAATGAAGTTGCCCAACGCACACCAAATGAAGGAACTGGACGCGTATACAATCCAGTCAAAGAACATCACTTCAACCGACCTCATGGAAACAGCAGCCCGTAAGGTTGCCGATTTTGTCTTTGCCAACTATCCCGACAAGGAACGCCCGTTCGTGGTGTTCTGCGGCCCGGGAAACAATGGCGGCGATGGCTTGGCCATTGCCCGTATGCTCGGCAAGGCGGGCTACGGACGGGTGCAGGTGTATCTCTTCAACACGAACAATTCGCTGACCGCCGACTGCCAAGCCAACGCAGAGCGTTTGCAGTCGGAGTGCGGCAACGTATCCTTCACCGAAATTCAGCAGCAGTTTGAAGCCCCCGAACTTACGCCCGACGTGGTTATCGTCGACGCCCTCTTCGGCATCGGGCTCAACAAGCCGCTTGGCGGCGGCTATGCCGCGCTGGTCAAGTTTATCAACGCCTCCCGTTGCGAGGTGTTGAGCATTGACATGCCCTCGGGGCTGATGTGCGAGGACAACACGCTCAACTCTCCCTCGGCCATAGTGTGCGCCACGCACACCCTCACGCTTGGACTGCCCAAGCTGTCGCTCATTCTGGCCGACAATCAGGGCTACGTAGGCTCGCTCCACGTGCTGCCCATCGGACTTTGCACCGAGCCGCTCAGCGAGATGAGCGTGCCTTGCGAAATCGAAGAACCCTCCGCCGTCCGCGCCCTCCTGTCCGCCCGTCCCGCTTTCGGGCATAAGGGGACGTTTGGCAACGCCCTCCTCGTGGCGGGCCGTTACGGCATGGCCGGAGCAGCCGTCCTCGCCGCCCGGGCCTGTTTGCGTTCGGGCGCGGGCAAGGTGACTGTACATACGCCCCGTCGCAACAACGACATCTTGCAGATTGCCGTACCCGAGGCGGTTCTCCACCACGACGACAACGACGATATCTTCACCAGCCCCGTGAAGCCCGACGGCTTTCAGGCGTTGGCGATAGGCCCGGGTCTGGGTACCGACAAACGCACGGCCGTGGCGTTCATTGAGCAGGTGAGCCACGCTTGCGCCCCCTTGGTGGTCGACGCCGACGGCATCAACATTCTTGGCGGACACAAAGGGTGGATTTCCCAAATTCCCGCCAACACCATCTTCACGCCCCATCCGCGCGAGATGCAGCGGCTCGGCATCTGCAACGCCGACTCGTACAGCACGCTGCTCGAAGCCGTCAACATGGCCAAGCAACACCAGTTCTACATCTGCCTCAAAGGCCACTACACCGCCATCTGCACGCCCACGGGCAAGGTCTATTTCAACCCCACGGGAAATTCGGGCATGGGCACCGCCGGCAGCGGCGACGTGCTGACGGGCGTGCTCCTCTCGCTCCTTGCGCAGGGCTACCAGCCCGAGGACGCTTGCCGCCTGGGCGTATACCTCCACGGCTTGGCCGGCGACCTTGCCGCCGAAGTGCTTGGCGAACACAGCCTTACGGCGAGCGACATTGTGGACTATCTGCCCGAGGCTTTCCAGCACCTGTGCAACGCATAGGCTCTTCCAATCCATTACCGAACCCTCTCATTCCACTTATCCTCCATGAAACGATTGCTCCTCCTTTCCGCGCTTTGCCTGTCGTTTGCGCCGCGCCTCGCTGCGCAGACCGAGGTCACGGCCTACCAGCCGGGCGTTACCGAAGACGGCATCACATACTTTTTGCCCTCCACCAGTCTCCGCCTTGTGGTCAACGCCACAAAGACGCACTACGAGCCAGGCGAATACTGCAACTACGCGGAGCGTTACCTGCGGTTGAAGAACGTGACGGCGACCGCCTACGACACGTGGGAAATCAACAGCGTAGAGATATACTCCTACGGCGTGGCCGACAACACGAAGGCTTACAGCATCAAGTTCAAGCAGAAAACCTCAGCCCCGCTCGTCACCCTCTCGCCCGAAGGCCTGTTGCTGGCCGTCAATGCCCAGTATCAGGAGAGCGACGCAACGCTGCCCAAGCCCTCGGTCACGAAAGACAAACAGACCGCCCTCAACGGAGCGGACTTCAAGACGGAGGAAATCCTTTCGGCCGGAAGCACCGCCAAATCGGCCGAACTCACCGCCAACGAGATATACGACATACGCGAAAAGCGCAGTCTGCTCACCAAGGGCGAAGCCGACTTCATGCCCAAGGACGGCGAGCAGCTCAAACTGATGCTCGCCAGCCTCGACACGCAGGAGGAGGGCTTGCTGCAATTGTTCCGCGGTACGCAGTCTACCGAACGCCACACGCTGGCATTCGACCTCACGCCCCGCGCCGACATCGAGAAGCAAACCGTCTTCTCGTTCTCCAAGTACCTCGGCGTGGTAGCTGCCGACGACCCTGCCGGAACGCCCGTCTACATCAGCGTGAAGGACCTTCACACGCTGCCCGCCGTTTCGGCCGACCCCAATGCCAAGCCCAAGAAGGAGCAGGACGACCTGCGCTACATCGTGCCCAGCCGCGTTGAGGTCAAGGTGTTCAACGACGACAAGGAATTTGTTTCGCAGTCGTTCCCCATGGCGCAGTTCGGCCGTGTGGAACATCTCGGCGGCGAACTCTTCAATAAGAAATCCACCACGCACGTGCAGCTTTCGCCCGTGACCGGCGGCATTGAAAAGATTGAGGCCGAACGCCCCGAATAATTCTGTTTCCCCCTACTGATGGAACGACGCAAAGAGGAACAGCTCGGCAGCGTAATTCTCCGTTATCTGCGCGAAAGCCAGCTCGAATCGCCCCTCAACGAGCACCGTCTCGTCGGCGCGTGGGCGCAAGTGGCCGGCGAGCAGGTGGAGCGTTACACCGAGAGCGTCCGCATTTACAACCAAACGCTTTACGTCAAACTGCGTTCGCCCATGTTGCGGGCGCAGTTGCAGATGCAGCGCACCGAACTCGTCAGGAAACTGAACGCCTCGGTGCGCGCCAATGTAATTACCGACATCGCTTTTCTAACCTAACCCCAATGACTCCTTTCGCATCCCGGCTCGGCCGTCTGTTGCCGCTTCTCCTGCTGCTCTTTGCGCTTTGCGTCGAGGCGGCGGCGCAGCGGCGCACGCGTATATTCGGCACGGTCAAGGACAACGACGGCGCGCCCATCGAACTCGCCTCGGTGCGGGCCATGGGGCAGACTGCCCTCACCCTGACCAACCTTAAAGGCGAATATTCGCTCTGGTGCAACAGCACGGACAGCTTGCGCATTGTCTACTCCATGATTGGGTACGAAACGCGCAAGCGGCTCTTACGTTCGCCGGCCGACTCCGTGCGCATCGACATCGTGCTTCCCGTCTACGACCCTAACAATACGCTCGGCACGGCCGTGGTGACGGGCCAGGGCCGCCAGACAACCACCACACAGCGCATAGCCAAGCCCGACACCAAACTTGCCCCGTCCACCACGGGCAACGGCGTGGAGGAGGTAATAGCCACCCAGGCCGGCGTGTCTACCCACAACGAACTCTCCTCGCAGTACAACGTGCGCGGCGGCTCGTTCGACGAAAACTGCGTCTACCTCAACGGCATCGAACTCTACCGCCCCATGCTCGTGCGCTCGGGGCAGCAAGAGGGCTTGTCCGTCATCAACTCCGATATGGTTGAGAGCATCGGCTTCTCCTCGGGCGGTTTCGAGGCGCGCTACGGCGACAAAATGTCGTCCGTACTCGACATTACTTATAAGCGTCCCGAAGCCTTCGAGGGCAGCGTGCAAGCCTCGATGCTCGGCGCAGGAGCTTATCTGGGCTGGGGTAACAAAAAGGTGAGCCTTATGACCTCCGTGCGCTACAAGACCACTCGCTATCTTCTCGGCTCAATGGACACCAACGGCGAGTACCGCCCCAACTTCCTCGACTATCAGGCCTACTTCTCGTGGCGGCCCAACAGCCGCTGGTCGTTCGACGTGTTGGGCAACATCTCCGACAACCACTACAACTTCGTGCCTTCCGACCGCGAGACGAAGTTCGGTACAATGGAGAACGCCAAGAGTTTCAAAGTCTACTTCGACGGTCAGGAGAAGGACTATTTCCGTACCTATTTCGGTGCGGCCACGCTGACCCGTCATTTCAACCCCAACACATTCCTCGCCCTCCAGTTCTCCGCCTATTCCACCCAGGAACACGAAACCTACGACATACAGGGGCAGTACTGGCTCAACGAAGCCACTACCGAGGAGCAGCTCGGCGTGGGCACCTACCTCGAACACGCCCGCAACCGGCTGCAAGCGCGCGTGCTGAACACCGGACTGCGTTTCCGCACAAAACTCACCGCCCACACGCTGCAAGCCGGCTTCAACTGGACGAGCGAAACCATCCGCGACAATTCCCGTGAGTGGGAGATGCGCGACTCCATGGGCTACTCGCTGCCTTACGACCCGCAGACGCTGAGGCTCATTTACAGCCTGCGGTCAAAGGAGGAGATAAGCACCTCGCGCATTGCCCTCTTTGCGCAGGACACGTGGCGTGTGCACGGCAAGGCCGGACTGTTCAACCTCACCTACGGCCTGCGTCTGAGCCATTGGAACTGGAACAAGGAGACGCTCGTGTCGCCTCGCTTGTCGGTGGGTGTCATCCCGTCGTTCTCCGACAACCTCACGTTCCGCTTCGCCACGGGCTTCTACTATCAGGCACCATTCTACAAGGAACTCAAAGACACTACGCTCACGCAGTCGGGGCAAGCCGTCGTGACGCTCAACCGCCAAATCAAGTCGCAACGCTCCATCCACTTCGTGCTGGGCGCGGACTACGTGTTCAAAATGGGCGACCGTCCGTTCAAGTTCACCGCTGAGGCTTACTACAAAGCCCTTTCGCACCTCATTCCCTACACCGTCGACAACGTGCGCGTGGTCTACTACGGGCGCAACGAGTCGCGGGGTTACGCCGCCGGCATCGACTTCAAGCTCTACGGTGAGTTTGTCCCCGGCACCGACTCGTGGCTTACGTTCTCGCTCATGCGCACCAAGGAGAAAATCGGCGGCATCTGGGTGCCTCGCCCCACGGACCAGCTCTACAACGTGTCGCTCTACTTCACCGACTACTTCCCCGGGTCCACCCGTTGGCGGTTTACCATGAAAGCCGCCTTTGCCGACGGACTGCCCTTCGGACCGCCCCGCAGCGACAAGTCGAAGCAGACCCACCGCGCCCCGGCCTACAAGCGCGTGGACGTGGGTATGAGCTACCGACTCTTGAAAAACGAGGACAAACACATACAGCGGGGCATTGGCCGCTGGTTCAAAAACATCTGGCTCGGCGTGGACTGCTTCAACCTCTTGGGCATCGACAACGTCAACTCCTACTATTGGGTGACGGACATCACCAACACGCAATACGCCGTGCCAAACTACCTTACGGGCCGGCAGATTAACGCCCGCATTTCGTTCGACTTCTAACCTCTTGCGCCTATTATGACCATACGTATGCCGCAAATGCGCTTCTTCGCCCGCCACGGCGTGCTGCCGCAGGAACAAACCGTGGGGGCTGACTTCCTCGTGAGCCTCGCCCTCCACATCGACGACGAGCAAGCCCGTCCGGCTCTCTTCGCCGACAACCTCGACGGCACGGTAAACTACGCCGAGGCCTACGCCCTGGTGAACCGTCTCATGCAGCAGCCGTCCGCCCTGCTCGAACACGTGGCGGCACGCGTGGCACGCGCGCTCATTCGCCAGTTCCGCTTGCTCCGCCAGGTGGACGTGACCGTCACCAAATGCGCCCCGCCTATCACGGGCTACCAAGGCGCGGGCGTCAGCGTGGAGTACTCCCTGCGCCGCCAGCTTGTGGCGTGGGATTTCGACGGAACCATTGCCGACACCTCAAAAGGCATTGTGCGCACCATGACGGCCACGTTCCGCCAGATGGGCTTCAACATGCCTGCCGAGGAGGATATTTGCGCCACCATCGGACTGCCGCTCACCAAAAGCATTGCCCAACTGGCCAAACTCGACGAGGAGAGCGACACCCTGCGCCGGGCGGTCGACGTGTACCGCGACTTCTTCGAGAAAATAGGCAACAAGGGTATCACGCTTTTCCCTACCGTGAAGAACGAACTCCGCCGCCAGCACGAGCAAGGCCTCTTCGTGGCCATCGCCACAAGCCGCGGACACGAGTCGGTCAACACGCTCTGCCAAACGCTCGGCATACGCGAGTTCATCGACGAAATAGTGGCTTGCGAGGATGTCAGCGTGCACAAACCCGCCCCGCAGCCCGTGCTACGACTCTGCCAACTGACCAACGTACGCCCCGAAGATACCACAGTAATTGGCGACACCACCTACGACATTCTCATGGGGCGCAACGCCCGTGCCGCCCGCTGCATCGGGGTAGGGTGGGGCAACCACACCGCCCAAATGCTGCTCGACGCAGGAGCCGACGAGGTGGTGGATGGATTTGGTGTGCAAACGATTTAAAGACAATCGGTCAGTTGATTACTGACCAATTTGTTAGTTTCACGGTAGTGCGTAAAAATGCGAATATTTTTGGTGCAAAAAATCCACGGCAATGTCCGCAAACCGCGCCCCG
>CAVGTD010000053.1:0-12769 GCA_963632215.1 Clostridiales bacterium | reverse complement strand
ATCTTCCAAGGCTTTTGCAATTGCAGTAGCGCGAGACAGGCTTGAACTGTCGACCTCATGATTATGAATCATGCGCTCTAACCAGCTGAGCTATCGCGCCGTTGTTCGGTTTGCGAGTGCAAAGATAGGCATATATTCGCAACTACCAAACTGTTGCCGCTCTTTTTGCGCTCCGAAGCGTTTTGAATGGGGCGAAAACGAAGTACGCTCCGTCTGCGACATTGCGCGGACGGAGCGTGTGTTGGGTGGGGAGGGGAAACCGCCCCGATTCTTGTACGGTGTATTTCCTGCCGTTGACGATGTACACGCCTGCGGGAAGAGCCTTTGTGGAGTTGCCTATGTAGCGTCCGTTCAGGTCGAACACTTTCACGGGCTGGCAGTCTGCGGAATTGCTCTCGACGGACTGGATGCCTACGCTGAACAATTCGTGGTTGGCCGTCTTGACGCAATAAGTCAGGGCGTTGTTTACGCTCGACGTGATGCCCATGCGGAACTTGTACTCATTTGCGCCGCCCGGAACGGACCGTGCAACGCTGTCTGCCTTCGCAGGAGAATCTATGGTCTTGGCCAGTGTCCACTTGTTGCCCCCGTCGGTACTATAGTATATGTCTAACGAGCCGAGGCGCGTTTGCCAGAGGTCGTTGTTCATACCGTAATCTTAACAGTAAAACCCCATTTGCATCTATTTTTCTGCAAACGGGGTTTTTGTGCGTTATCCAGGGCTATTGCGCCGCGTTTTGATAGTTCGCAAGTCCTGTTTTGAGGTAGTTGACAAAACGGTCAACGTCCTCGTCGTACGAGTAGGAGGTGTTGAGCGGATTGCCGTTGTTGTCGAGCAGCACGTAGAAGGGCTGGGCGTTTGCACCGAACTTTGTGCGTTGCAGGTAGCTCCACTTGTCGCCCACGGTGCGCAGGGTGGTTGTCTGTCCGTTCTCCTTCACTTCGATGGGCTTGGGGAGCGACGCTTTTTCGTCCACGTAGAGCGATATCAGCACGTAGTCTTTCGTGAGCAGGTCGCGCACTTTCGCGTCGTGCCAAACGGCGAGTTCCATTTTGCGGCAGTTCACGCAGCCGTGTCCGGTGAAGTCAATCATCACGGGCTTGTTCGTTTGGCGTGCGTAGGCCATGCCCGCTTCGTAGTCGGTGAACTTCGCCTCAATCTTCACGGGATCGAGGTTGAAGTCCTGCGTCGACATGGGCGGAGCGAATGCGCTCACTGCCTTGACCGGCGCGCCCCAAAGTCCCGGCACCATGTAGACGGCGAACGCCAGCGATACGAGAGCCAGGAAGAAGCGCGGCACGGAGGTATGACGCTCGTCCTCGTCGTCGTGGGGAAACTTGATGGCTCCGAGCAGGTATATGCCGAGCAGGGCGAAGATTACAATCCAGAGAGCGAGGAACGTTTCGCGGTCGAGCAAGTGCCAGCCGTAGGCAAGGTCGGCCACGGAGAAGAATTTCAGGGCAAAGGCAAGTTCAAGGAAGCCCAGCACCACCTTCACCTGATTGAGCCAGCCGCCGCTCTTGGGCGCGCTTTTTAGCCAAGTGGGGAAGAGGGCGAAGAGCGTAAACGGCAGGGCCAGCGCAATGGCGAAGCCCAGCATGCCGATGGTCGGTGCGAGGGCTGAGGCTCCCGATGTGCTGACCTCTACGAGGAGGAAGCCGATAATCGGACCCGTGCAAGAGAAGCTTACCAGCGAGAGCGTGAAAGCCATGAGGAAGATGCTGAGCAAGCCCGTGGTGCGTTCGGCCTTGTTGTCTACCGCGTCGCCCCACTTAGAGGGCAGCGTGATTTCGAAGCCGCCGAAGAAGCTCGCCGCAAACACCACCAGCATCAGGAAGAAGAGGATGTTGAAAATGGCGTTCGTCGAAAGGTTGTTCAGGGCGTTTGCGCCGAAAAGCGTGGTGATGATAAGTCCCAACGCCACGTAGATAACGACAATCGACACGCCGTAGGTGATGGCATCGCGTATGCCCTTGCGGCGGTTGCCCGAGCGTTTCAGGAAGAAGCTCACCGTCATGGGGATGATGGGCCACACGCAGGGGGTGAACAATGCCACCAGTCCGCCGAGAAATCCGAGGAAGAAGATGTAGTACCAAGCCTTGCCGGTCACGTCTGTGCTGTCGTCAGCGCCGAATGCTTTGAGTTCCTTTATAACGGGGGTCCACCAAGCTTTGGATGCTGCTGAATCCACGGGCTGCACGTTGACGATTGCCGCCGTGTCGGCCGCTGCGGCTTGGGCTGTGGTATCGGCGGTTAACGGTTGTTCCTGAGCTGCGGCTGCTGCTTCGGCTTCCAGCTTTTTTTTCGTTTCGGCAGTAGGGGCAGGGCCGTCCGTGCCTTCCAGCTTAGCGTCTACGCTGGTGGGCGGCAGACAGTTTTCGTCGTTGCACGCTCCGTATTTCAGGTAGCCTTTCAGCTCGTAGTTTTTGTCGACCAGTTCCACTCTTTGCGTGAATGTGGCGTGACCTTCAAAGAACGTCACCGGCATCTCAAAGATGGGGTCGTTCATGGTCTTTGCGCCACCTCCGGCTTTCAGTTTGCCTTTAAGCTTTGCGCCCTTGATGTGATCCACGCCGAACGAGGCGGGCGTAGGTCCGCCGTCGGGAATGCTCGTGGAGTATATGTGCCACCCCGGTTGTGCAGTGCCGGTAAATACAATGTCGATGGTAGTGGGGTTTACGCGCTTGTAGCTTACGGTGAAATTTACCTGTGCCACGGCTGCCGACAGTGCGGCTGCAAAAAGGAGCAGGGTAAGCGAAAGAAACTTCTTCATTACTTGCTTGGAGTGTGTATGCTTGTGGTTGATCGGAAAACGGCGGAAAGCATAAGACGAGCTTCCCCGGCCGTGCTGCAAAGTTAGCTATTTTGTGTAAATCAGTGCGTTAGAGCTTCGGCCCGAAAGACAGGTCGCCCGCGTCGCCCAGTCCCGGTACGATGTAAGCGTCGCTGTTGAGCTTAGGGTCGACGGCGGCCACCCAGAGCGTCACGTCGTCGGAGGGGAACACCTTTTTCAAGTGGTCGATGCCCTCTTGCGCCGCTATTACGCAGCAGATGTGCAGCTTCTTCGGCGTGCCGTGGCTCAGGAAAGCCTTGTACGAGAGTTCGAGCGAACCGCCCGTGGCCAGCATGGGGTCTACCATCAGGAATGTGCAGCCGTCGAGTGCGGGAGCGGCAATGTAGTCCACGTGGATTTTCAGTTCGTCGCGTCCGCCGTTGCCCTCCTCGCGGTAGGCGGCCACAAAGGCCGAATCGGCTTGGTCGAACGTGTCGAGGAAACCCTCGTGGAATGACAGGCCGGCGCGCAGCACCGTACCCACTACAATGCGGTCGTCGTAGGTGGGCACGAGTTTCGTGCCTAAGGGGGTGGTAAACTCTTTCTCTGAATAGGAGAGCGTGTGGCTCACTTCGTAAGCCGTGGCGCGGGCTATGCGCTGCAAGTTGCGGCGGAATAGCGTGCGGTTGCCCTGCACGTTCACGTCGCGCAACTGCGCCATATAGGTATTTATTACAGAACTTTTTTCGCCGAGATTGATGACTTTCATGAGTGTCTGAGGTATAAAAGGACGATTTTGTATGCGCTGCGCCGTTAGTCAGCTCGTTGCGCAAGCCGTTTGCACCACTTGCCGCCCAACAGGCAGTAGAGGCCAATGACCACGAATGGAATGCTGAGCAACTGGCCTTGGTTCAGACCGATGAGCTGCTGCATACGCAGTTCCCACGGCTCTTGCACCTCTTTGAGCATTTCCACGAAGAAGCGGAAGGCGAAGATGGTGGTCAGGCAGTAGCCGAAGTAGAAGCCCGTGCCTACGCGGTCGGATTTCTTCGAGTACAGAGCCAAACCGATTATGAATATAATAAGGTAGGCCACGGCCTCGTAGAGCTGTGCCGGGTAGCGTGGGGCTGTTTCGTTGAGGTGGACGAATACAAAGCCAAAGTCGCTTTGCGTGTATTTGCCTACAATTTCAGAGTTCATCAGGTTGCCCAGACGGATGAAACAGGCGCAAATCGGCGTGGCGATGGCGATATTGTCAAGCACGCGCAGGATGTTCACCTTTGTGCGGCGCACGTAGAGCCATAGGGCAATCATCAGTCCGAGCGTGCCGCCGTGCGATGCCAGGCCGGCATAGCCCGTGAATTTCCACGAGCCGTCCCCTTGCTGATGCATGGGCAAAATCATTTCGAGAGGGTGGGAGAGAAAATAGCCCGGTTCGTAGAGAAGGCAGTGTCCCAGACGCGCCCCGACAAGAATGCCCACGAAACAGTAGAAGAACAGCGGTTCAAACTTCTCCTGCGGTATTTGCTGCCGTTTGTAGAGTTTGTATACCACGATGTAGCCCAGCGCAAGTCCTATGCACCAGCAAAGCGAGTACCAGCGCACGTCGAACTTCCCGATGGAGAAAGCTACGATTGAAGGGTCCCAGTTGATCATTTTTATACTTTAATGTCTGCCGGTCTTACACGTTGAAACGGAAGTGCATGATGTCACCGTCTTCCACTACGTACTCCTTGCCTTCCACGTGGAGCAGTCCGGCATCGCGCACGGCTGTTTCCGAACCGAGGCGGATGTAGTCGTCGTACTTTATCACTTCGGCGCGGATAAAGCCTTTTTCGAAATCGGTGTGGATTACGCCGGCGCATTGCGGGGCTTTCCATCCCTTATGGAAAGTCCACGCCTTCACCTCCATTTCGCCGGCAGTGATGAACGTTTGCAGGTCGAGCAGGTGGTAGGCCGCTTTGATGAGGCGGTTGCAGCCGCTCTCTTCGAGTCCTATGTCTTGCAGGAAAATCTGTCGTTCGTCGTAGGTTTCGAGTTCGGCGATGTCAGCCTCGGTTTGCGCGGCGAGTACCAGCACCTCTGCGCCCTCGTCCTTCACGGCCTCACGCACAGCCTCTACGTAGTGGTTGCCCGTGGCGGCCGAAGCCTCGTCTACGTTGCACACGTAAAGCACGGGCTTCGAAGTGAGCAGGAACAGGCCTTTTGCGGCTTTCTCTTCCTCCTGCGTGTCGAACGATACGCTGCGCGCGCTGCGTCCCTCTTCAAGGGCGGCTTTGTAGGCGAGCAGCACCTCGTATTCCACTTTGGCGTTCTTGTCGCCGCCCACTTTGGCTATCTTTTCTACGCGCTTGATGCGGTTTTCTACGGTTTCAAGGTCTTTGAGCTGCAGCTCGGTGTCGATTATTTCCTTGTCGCGCACAGGGTCTACGCTTCCGTCCACGTGCACCACGTTGCCGTCGTCGAAGCAGCGCAGTACGTGGATGATGGCATCCGTTTCGCGGATGTTGCCGAGGAACTGGTTGCCCAGGCCCTCGCCCTTCGACGCGCCTTTCACCAAGCCCGCAATGTCCACAATCTCTACCGTGGTCGGCACAATGCGTCCCGGGTTTACAATCTTGGCCAGTTCCGTAAGCCTTTCGTCGGGTACGGTGATGACACCCACGTTGGGCTCGATGGTGCAGAAGGGGAAGTTGGCTGATTGCGCCTTTGCGTTGCTCAGGCAGTTAAAGAGGGTGGACTTGCCCACGTTGGGCAGGCCCACTATGCCGCATTGTAAACTCATAGGTTGATTGTGCTTTTATTAATAATGTGCAAAAGTACAAATTAAACCCATTGGCGCTGTTCTTCTTTTGAAAAATGCGCCAATGGGTCACTCTGTGTATCACGTGGTTGCCGCCTTGCGGAGCGGCGTTTCAGCAGTCTGCGTTATTCGGGGATGACGTTGGTCGTACCGCCCTTGTAGGTGTATGTGCCGTCAATGGCAATGCCTTTCGCTTTTTTGCCCGTCACGGTCATGTTTATCTTTCCTCCGGCCAGGGTGTAGTTGCCTTTCACCTTGATGCCGCGGCATTTCGACTCGTCTTCCTGTCCTTTGTGGTAGGTGGTGCCGGATACGGTCATGGTGATAAGCGTTGTCGCGCCCTCGTCCTGGCCAACGGTGAGGTCGCCGCCTACGCTCATGCCCTTTGCGCCGTCGCCGCTCACGGTGGCG
Organism: Clostridiales bacterium; assembly: GCA_963632215.1. Classification (GTDB taxonomy): domain Bacteria; phylum Bacteroidota; class Bacteroidia; order Bacteroidales; family Bacteroidaceae; genus Alloprevotella. Next base: position 6,781 of record CAVGTD010000053.1, on the reverse strand, counting down.
TTGATTGTGCCGCCGCTGATCGTGGTGTTGTTCTCGCTCTTGAGTCCTTTCACGTCTTCGGCTGCCACGTCCATGGTGAGCGTGCCGCCGGCGATGATTACCTCGCCGTTCTGCACGTCGGTGGAGTCGCTCGTGCAGCTTACGTCGATGCAGTCGCCCGCAGTGCCTTTCACGCTGACGGTTCCGCCTTCCTGCTTGTAGTACTGCTCAATGTGCATGCCGTCGTTGGCCGAGGCGAGGATATTGATTGCGCCGCAGTCCGGTTTCAGCCAGGTGTACTCGTCGGAGGCGTAGGCGTGCTTCGTGTTGCCCGTGATGTTGAGCGTGCCGCCGCCTGAAATCTCAGCGTGCCCGTTGATGAAGAAACAGGCTTTTTGCGCGCCGCCCGTGCCGTCGGTGAATGTGTTTGCCGTTCCGTCGGTAAGGGTTACGGCAATGCGCTTTCCGTTTTCGATGCAAAGGGCTGCGCTGTCGGGGTTGGTGAGTTCCACGCCGTTGAGCGTAAGGCCCGACTTAAAGTGCCCGTCCATATAGAACGAGCCATTCGTGCTTTTGCCCGTCAACACGTAGTTTACCTCTTTGTCAAGGTCACTCGCGGCCACCACGCTCACATGGTTGCCGCTCACGGTTGCATTCATGTAGTGCGCCACGTCGCCGGCGAGCGTTACCCACGCGCCTTTGGTGTCGTCGTAGCTCACCTGCACGCTCGAGGGCAGAGCTTCCGCCGTTTTCACCACGATGGAGTCGATGGCAGTGGTGCGGAACGAACTGCCGCCAAAACCTATCACGGGGGTGTTGTTGCCGTCGTCGGTATGTTCGAAGTAGATCTTTTCGCTGAGGTCGCTGGCGGGGAATTGCCACACCACATGCCCCCGGTATACATTGAGTACCTGCGTTTTCTCGCTTTGCGCCGCGCCAAGCAGGGGGAGGCACGCCAGTGCCAGAAGTGCTTTCTTCATCATTTCCCTACTACTTTGAGCGTTTGGTTGCCAATGCGCACGAGGTACGTGCCTTTTTGCAGGCCGGTGGTGCCGTACTGCCGTCCGTCAACGCCGTAGACCGCCACTTTCGTGCCGGCGGGAGCGTTTACGCGGAGTTTGCCGTCGGTGATAGTTGCGCTCACGCTGCCGCTTTCAGCCGTTTCAGTGATGCTTGTGGGGGTGAGGGCAAAGAACATGGTGGCCATGTCGCCGACGGCGGCGGTGAAGCTTTCTGTGCCGTTGGTGGCCACTAATTTATTGTCCTGAAACGTAATTTTCAGATTCTCCGCGCCTACCGACGTTTCCGTGCCGTCCGTTGTTTTGAACGTGAAGTAGTTGTAGCTCTGGGCCGATGCGCCAATTGTCGCCATGCCTGCGAGCAGGAGTGAAAAAAGATGTTTCATCGTTGCGTCTTGTTTAATGTGTCTTTCGCTTGCGAAGTTAGGGGTGTTGTACGGAAACTGCAACATTTCCGCCTCCTTTTCTCTTCGTTTTCAGCTCAGAACTTGAATTTGTAACCAATGCTTAATATGTGGCTGTCGTTTGCGTCGTCATCGTCCTGCCCGTTGTTGAACACGTAGGCGAAGTCCATGCGATGCTGTTTTGTTATCTTCCACTCCACGCCGGCCGTGAGGCGCATTTTGTCGAGGTTCATGCCGTTTCTAAGGTCGTTCGAGAACTCGTAGGTGGCATAGGGTGTCCAGTTGCAGTGGCGTATGTTGTATTCCAGGCCAAAGCGCGAGCGCAGGTAGTAGCGGTTCTTGGGCTGCTTGCGTTCCACCTCGGTGGTCAGCTTGCGCCAGTGCGAGCCGGCAAAGTCGTACACCTCGCCGGTGTATCCGCCGAGCGAGCTTTCGGCTATCTCCTTGCGGTATTTCAGTTGCTCGTAGCAAGCGCTGTTGAAGTGGGTGTACTGAAAGCGTTCGCGCACGGATATGGTGAACCGCCCCACGGGCAGCTGGCCCGTCACGTCGAACGTGGCGCGGTGCTTGTTGCGCCCGTAGCCCTTGTTTACGTTGTAGCCTTTCAGGTCGCCGTCTTCATCGTCGTACTTCTCCTTTGTCTCCGACAGGTTGTAGTCGTGCAGAAGGTTGTAGCCCAGGCCGAGGCTTACGTACTTGACGGGTTTGAACGTCAGGCCCACGCCGAAGCCCTTGCGGGTGACGGTGCGGAAGTTGTCCTCAAGGCGCAGGTCTATGCCGGCGTCTACCGAGAACCATTTGGTCACGTTCTTTTGCACGGCGGCGTCGAGCCAAAGCCCGCCGTCGGCGTTTTGTGCCTTGCCCGTAGCGCAGAGGGCTGCGGCGCAAAGCAACAGGCTTGCTTTCTTAATCATAGCGGTTACTCCTCGCGGGGAATTTTAGTGATGCGGTCCACGTTTTTGATGCGCCCTTCGGGGTCGTGGTAGAACACGCGGAGCATGGTCATGTCGGTCAGGAAGTCCACTGCGCCCACTTCGATGCGCGTGATTTTCAGCCCGAGCCGTTCTTCAAGGTCGGCTTTCAGCTCTTCGTGGCGTTCGGGCTTGATGAGGTCTATGTTGTCGTACTTCACAAACTTGCAGCCCTCGTGGCTCGTGGTCAGGAAGTTTTCGCACACCCACACGCAAACGAGGAACATCACATTCACCACGGCTGCCTCGCCCCACGTCAGGGTGGTGCCTGAGCATTTGCCGTTGATCACGCTCAGCGCCACCAGGAAGAACAGGTAGGTCATTTCGCGGATGGGCACACTCTCCGTGCGGTAGCGTATGATGCCGAAGATGGCGAACAGGCCCAGGGCGGCGCCGATGCCCACGTCGTGTGCGTCGCGCATGAGCAGGGCTATCAGCATGAAGATGCTCACGCTAAGCAGCATGAAGGTGAAGTAGTAGTCGCGCCGGCGGCCTTTGGGATAGTAAAAGAAGTGTACCACAACCCACGTGATGAGCGTGTTGATTACGAAGCTCACAAGGAGCGGCAAAAGGTGGAAGTCATGTAGAAGTTCACACATGGAGCTAATGCTGTATAAGTTTTTATGTTTACAATTTCTTGTTTAGAGGCTTTCAGTTGCGTCGTGTTCCTTGATTTTCCGGATTTTCACGAGGCGTTTTTTGAAGCGGTTGATGCGCAGCGCGCTGTTCGTCACCGACGCTCCGATGCAGTACTTGCTGAATCCCGACGGCTTGATGCGCAGTTCGCGCAGCAGGGGCAGGATGGGCGAGGCGCAGCGTCCGTCGCGCTTGAGCTCGATGATGACGATGTTGTCCATTTCGGCGCACTCGTGCGTGGTGTAGTTATAGAACTCCAAGTCGAAGTCGATGGTGAGCCTCTCTGTCTTGTCTTTGTTCACGAGCGTCAGGCGGTCGAAACGGTTGCCCACGGCCGGGGTGAGTTCTTCGAGGCGCAGTCCCGTCTCTTCGAGCAGAAAGTCGCCGCCCACCTCGCCGTCTATCACGGATTGCAGCGAAGGCACCTTGATGCGCAGTTTGCGCGTCTTGCCGTGGTTGTCCTTTTTTTTCACTTCCAGAAAACTCAGGTTCGAACTCACGTAGGTCCTCACGCGCACCTTTTGGCGGGGCGTGTGTCCGGTTTCGTGGCAGCGGAACATGCTCTGGCGCGTGCTGTCGGTGGGGGTGTCCCAATAGGTTGTGGCATAGGGGCTTACGCGGCAGCCCTCCACCTCCTGCGAATAGTAGAAGCCTTTTGCCAGTTCGAGCAGGCGTTTCAGGGTGCCGGTGTTGGTCACATACTTGCAGTCGGTGCGGTTCATCAGGCGTATGTCCTTCATCTGGTCGAGCGTGATGGGGGGAAACGCCTCCGCAATGCGTTCTATGTCGGCAGCGATGCTTTGCATGGGTCTACGGTAAGAAAAACGGGAAAGCCAGTCCGGCTGCTTTGCGCCCGAACTGTCACGGTGTGTGGTTTACATCAAGAAAAGGGTGTGCGTCCCTTTGTGCGCCAATGTGTTTTCCCTGCGTCGTAGAGGCGTTTAGTTTTGCCCTCTCCTCCGCTTCAGCGCCCGGCAAAGATAGATTTTTAAAAATACCTCGCAAAGCGAACCTTTTACAATTTCGCAACTATTTCTTAACAAGCCTCCCGTGTATTGCCACTTACAACGTACAAAAAGCGGGGTCTATCGACAAAAAGGCGCAGTTTGTCTAAATTCACAAGAAGGCGTTCCCCCTCCCCTTAAATCCCCCGTGGGGGAGTTGCCAAAAAGCGTTCTGCCTCACAGCCTCCGCCTTATTTTTCCTATCTTTGCACTGTATCAAAAATAACCCCATGGCAAAACATACCGCTCCCCTCCCCACTCTCCTTATCGCCGTCCTGCTGCTCCTTTTCCTGCCCCTTGTCGAGGCTGAGGCGCAACAGGCCGATTTTCGTGTAGTGCCACTGCCCAATGAGGTCAAGGCCACGCGCGCCGGCTCCTTTGCACTGACCGACAAAACCCTTATCTGCTACCCGCAGGGCGAAAAAGGGATGAAGCGCAACGCCGAGATGCTCGCCTCCTACATAGAGGAACTTACGGGCATGAAGCTCAGCGTGTCGAACCTCGCCGCCCAGCGCAACTGCATCCGCTTGGCCAACACCCTGCACGCCTCGTCGCCGGAAGCCTACCGCATACGGGTGAACAGCGAAATCGTCCTGCTCGAAGGGGCTTCGGACGCCGGCGCGTTCTACGCCGTGCAGACCCTGCGCAAGGCGTTGCCCGTGGGCGTGGCCCGCGAGGTGACGCTGCCCGCCGTCGAAGTGACGGACGCGCCGCGCTTTGCCTACCGCGGGGCGCACCTCGACGTGGCCCGCCACTTTTTCAGCGTCGATTCTCTGCGCCGCTTCGTTGACATTCTCGCACTTCACAACATCAACCGCTTCCACCTTCACCTCACCGACGACCAGGGGTGGCGCATCGAGATAAAGAAATATCCGCGCCTCACCGAGGTGGGAGCTATGCGCGGCGAAACTGTCATCGGCCACAACACGGGGCGTTTTGACGGCACGCCGCACGGCGGCTTCTATACGCAGAAACAGCTCAAGGAACTCGTGCGCTACGCCGAGGAGCGCAACGTGACGATTGTCCCCGAGATTGACCTTCCCGGCCACATGCAGGCTGCCCTCGCCGCCTACCCCGAGCTGGGCTGCACGGGCGGACCCTACAAGGTGTGGGGCGAATGGGGCGTGTCGCCCGAGGTGCTTTGCGCCGGCAACGACCGGGTGCTGCAGTTCATCGACGACGTGCTGGGCGAGGTGGCCCGCATTTTCCCCTCGAAGTACATTCACGTGGGAGGCGACGAGTGTCCCAAGACGCGCTGGCGCGACTGTCCGAAGTGCCAGGCGCGCATCCAGTCCGAACACCTCGAAGCCGACGGTCGCCACACCGCCGAGGAGCGTTTGCAGAGCTACGTCATACGCCACGCCGAGCGTCGCCTGGCGCAGCTGGGCCGCAGCCTGATAGGCTGGGACGAGACGCTCGAGGGCGGACTTGCGCCGGGCGCGACGGTGATGTCGTGGCGCGGCGAGGGCGGCGGCATTGAGGCGGCGCGCCAACGGCACGAAGTGGTAATGTCGCCCAATACGTACCTCTACTTCGACTATTATCAGAGCCGCGACAAGGCTTCCGAACCCGAGGCTATCGGGGGCTATCTGCCCATTGAGCACGTTTACGGCTACGAACCCGTGCCGCAGAGCCTCAGTGACGAAGAACGCAAGTATATAATAGGAGTGCAGGCCAACTGCTGGACGGAGTACATCAAGACGTTCCGCCAGGTGGAGTACATGGAGCTGCCGCGCATGGCCGCTCTCAGCGAGGTGCAGTGGTGCAAGCCGGGGCAGAGAGACTTCAACGCGTTTATGCAGCGGCTTCCCCGGCTCATCGACGTGTACCGCCACGAGGGCTACAACTTTGCGCGCGTAATATATAATGTGGACTTGCAGCTGCGCACCGACACCGTGCGCCGCGCCGTCTGCGCCACGCTCTCCACCATCGACAACGCCCCCGTGCATTACACCCTCGACGGCACGCCCCCCACGCTCCAGTCGCCGCTCTACGCTGAGCCGCTCCGCATCGACAGCACGTGCCGCTTGCGCTGCGCCGCCTTCCGCTCGTGGGGCAGCACGCCCGAGGTGACGGAGACGTTCCACTTCTCCAAGTCCACGGCCTGTCCCGTGCGCCTCCTGCAGCAGCCCCATCCCAAGCAGGCCTACGGCGGCGCGCCGCTCCTGACGGACGGACTGAAAGCCACCGACACCAACTATGCCTCGGGGCGGTGGATAGGCTTTTGCGGCGCGGACCTCGAAGCCGTTATCGACCTTGGATCGGCCAAGACCGTCAGTTCGCTCGCCCTGAACTGCTGCGTGGAAAAAGGCTACTGGATATTCGACGCGCGCGAGATATCCGTACTTGGCTCGGCCGACGGCAGGGACTTCCGCGAGCTTGCGCGCGAGAGCTACCCCGAACAAAAGGAGACCGACGCCAACGCCATCAGTCCGCACAGGCTCACATTCGCCCCCGCCGCCGTGCGCTACGTGAAAGTGAAGGTGGCTTCCGAACACAGCATCCCCTCGTGGCATCCCGGCAAAGGCAACCCGGCCTTCGTCTTTGTCGACGAACTGAGCATAGATTAAGCGTCGCACGCACAGCCCGCAGACTTCCCATTGCAGTCTGCGGGCTTTTTATGGCCGTCTGCGGAACTCTCATCGCAACCAGCGGAACTCTTGTAGCAACTTGCCGGCTTCCCGTTCTTTTCCCCGTACTTCCCGTTCGTACCCCCGGAGTAGTTGTTCTTAGCTCGGTAGTAGTGGATAAATACTTGCAAGTATTCA
>CAVGTD010000052.1:0-12891 GCA_963632215.1 Clostridiales bacterium | reverse complement strand
GGCTGTGCGACCTCATCGAAGGCTGGATTATAGCCATGCAGCAGATGTGCGTGGGTGACAAATGGGAAGTCTATATCCCTGCCGAGATGGGATACGGCAAGTTTTCGCAGCCCGGCATCCCCGGAGACTCCACCTTGATATTCGAAATAGAACTTATAGGCATAGCGTAGAGGCGAAATCGTAAAACAGCCCCATGTCGTAGAGGACAACCTGACGGCGTTGGCGGCCGGCGCAGGGACGTTAGGCCCGAAATGCGGGCGAATAGCGTGTTAATCAGTTGAAATTACTACTTTTGCAGACTGATAAAGCATGAAACCATGCGCATTGCAATGCTGAAACGTATCCTATATATAATAATGTGTATGCTGCTCGTGCCTTTTGCCGTAAGCGCGCAAAAGAACGGCGGCACGCAGACCGAGGCTGCCGCGCCGGCCGTGCGGCAACCGGCTAACGACACCATTGTCAGTCTGCTCACCTGCACTCCCGGGCAACTCGTCTACGAACTCTACGGCCACACCGCCATCCGTGTGCGCGAAGTCGGCACGAGGCAGAGCGACTGGGTGTTTAACTACGGCACGTTCTCGTTCGACCAGCCCCACTTCATTTGGCGTTTCCTACTTGGACAAACCGACTACGAACTCGGCGTGGTGCCCTACGCGTTCTTCTACGACTTTTATATGCGCGAGGGCAGGGGCATTGAAGAACAACGGCTCAACCTGACCGCCGCCGAGAAGAAAGAACTCATAGACGCGCTCAGCAAAAACCTCGAGCCCGAGAACGCCACTTACCGTTACAACTTCTTTAAGGACAACTGCACCACCCGCGCCCTTGCGATGATTGAGAAGAGCGTGGACGGCAAGGTAGTTTGGCCCAAAGCCGACGAGGGAAAGACGCTCCGCGGCATGGTGCACGAGTATTCCGAGCCAAGTCCGTGGAACAAGTTCGGGCAGGACCTCCTGCTCGGCGCGGAAGCCGACGCTTCGGCCGACCTTGCCTTGCAGAAATTCGCCCCCCTCTACGCCGAACGCTTCGTGGACGAGGCAACCGTGCGCAATGCCGACGGCACCGTGCGCCATCTGGCCGCGCCCGCCGTAGCCCTGCTCCCGGCGCAGCCCGCAGCCACGGGCGAGGCGTTCCCCCTGACACCAGTGTGGGCGTTTGGCATACTCCTTGCAGTGTCATTGGCTATCACCCTTGCCGAATGGCGCAAGGGGAAGTACTGGTGGGGCTTCGACGTGCTGCTCCTTTTGGCGCAAGGCCTTACGGGCTGCATCGTCGCGTTCCTCTTCTTCTTCTCCGCCCATCCCACGGTGGGGAGCAACTGGCTCATTGCGTTGTTCAACCCCCTGCCCCTCGTCCTCTTCCCCTGGTACATGAAGAGCGCAAGCGTGGGCAAGCGCAGTGTGCTGCTCTACGTAGAAACAATTATGCTGGCGGTTGCCTTGATTGCCGGAATAGCCGGTTTGCAGAGTTTCCCCGCAGAAGTATACCTCATTATAGCCGCTTTGGCATTGCGTATGTTTAACCATTGGCGCATTACGGCTAAGCACGGCGAAAAGTAACTCCACACAAACACACTTGAAACACACTACCCCCACACCCCAAGCCCACGGGGCGGCGCATGGCGGCACTATGGTGCGCATGTCGCTGCTAATGTCGTTGCTGACCGCAATGACCGTGCTGTCTGCGCCCGAAGGCAAGGCGGCCAACACGGGCGTGCCGCGTGTGGTGGTGAGCATATTGGTAGACCAGCTCCGTTCCGACTATCTCAACGCCTTTATGCCCCTTTACGGGCAGGACGGCTTTGTGAAACTGCTCAAGGAAGGGCGTGTCTACACCAGCGGGGAATATCCCCATTACCGTCCCGACCGCGCCTCGGCCGCGGCCACCCTTGCCACGGGGGCAACCCCCTACAACCACGGCATAGTGGGCGAAAGATGGCTCGACCGGGAAACGCTCCGTCCCGTCTACTGCGTGGACGACAAGCGGTATGCCGGCTTGCAGACCAGCGACACCACCGCCCCCACGTACCTTGGGGCTTCGACCGTTGGCGACGAACTGAAAGTGGCCACCGAGGGCAAGGCCTTGGTTTACGCCATTGCCCCCAGCCGCGACGCCGCCGTGCTGAGCGCAGGCCATGCCGCCGACGGCGCAGTGTGGATTGACGACCGCACGGGCCAGTGGAGCAGCACCACCTACTACGGCAAGACTTTGCCCTCGTGGGTGAGCGTGCTGAACAGCAGCAGCCTTGGAGAGAGGCTCAAAACGCTCACGTGGAAGCCGTCGAACGACCTTGTGGGCAACTTCTCCTACTTCCTCTCCGGGGGAATGAAGAAACCCTTTGCCCACAAGTTTGCGGGGGCAGACCGTTTCGCCTCGTTCAAAACGAGCGGACTGGTCAACGACGAAGTGGCACGCGCTGCCGCCCAGTGCCTTGGCGGCACGCTCATGGGCAGCGACGACGTGACGGACTATCTCGCCCTTACGCTCTACGCCGGCAACTACAACCACAGCCAGGCGAGCGAGAACCCCATGGAACTGCAAGACACCTACGTGCGGCTCGACCGCGCGCTGGCGCAAATTGTGCAGAGCGTGGAGAGCAAGGTGGGGCGCGACAAGGCGTTGTTCGTCATCACCTCCACCGGATACACCGAGGAGGGCAACGCCGACCTGACAAAGTACCGCATACCCACGGGCGAGTTCGACGTGGAACGGGCCGCCTCGTTGCTCAACATGTATTTCGTGGCGGTGTACGGGCAGGGGCAGTACGTAGAAGCCGCCCTCGGCACGCAACTCTACCTGAACCACAAGCTCGTTGAGCAAAAGCAGATAAACCTGGGCGAACTCCTTGAACGCGCGCAGGACTTCCTGCTGCAACTCTCAGGCGTGAAGGACGTTTATACCTCGTCGCGCCTGTTGCAGGGAGCATGGACACCCGGCATCAGCCGTATGCGCGGCGGATACAACCCGCGCTATTCGGGCGATATCCTTATAGAAGTAACCCCGGGCTGGCACTACGTGAACCACACGTTCCACGAGGACAAACTCGTGAGAGAGTCGTTCACGTCGTTCCCCATCATATTCCTCGGCGAGGGCTTCAAAGCCGAGACCGTCGAAACGCCCACCACTGTGGACTACATCGCCCCGACGCTGTCGAAGGCCATGCGCATACGCGCCCCGAACAGCTGCAGCGTAGCCCCGTTGTAAGAGGGCCGTGCGCCCTCGCGGCGCCCACACACACCTATGCCTTTGTATGGGCATTTCTGCAATACCCCACATGTTTATTAAAAGCGAAAAACAACAATCCTTATGGATATCAATAAATTCCTGAGCAAACTATTCGGCAACAAGTCAACCCGCGACATGAAACTCATCCAGCCATGGGTGGAAAAGATTAAAGCCGTTTACCCCACAATCGAACAACTCGACAACGACGCGCTCCGTGCCAAGACCAAGGAGCTGCAGCACACCATTCAGCACTCAGCCGACGACATCAAAGAGAAGATTGACGAGCTGAAGCAGAAAATCGAGGAAACGCCCATCGAAGACCGCGAGGTTATCTTCAACCAAATAGACAAACTCGAAACGCAGGTGCTCGACAAGATGGAGGACGCGCTCACCGAAGCACTCCCCGAGGTGTTCGCCATCGTGAAGGATACGGCGCGCCGCTTCGCCCAGAACGAAACTATCGAAGTGACGGCAAACGACTTTGACCGCGAACTGGCCGCCACGCGCGACTTTGTGACCATCGAGGGCGACAAAGCCATCTACCAAAACCACTGGATTGCCGGCGGCAACGACATGCAGTGGAACATGGTGCACTACGATGTGCAGCTCTTCGGCGGCGTGGTGCTGCACCAAGGCAAAATCGCCGAAATGGCCACGGGTGAGGGTAAAACCCTTGTGGGTACGCTCCCCGTCTTCCTCAACGCCCTGACCGGCAACGGCGTGCACGTGGTGACGGTGAACGACTACCTCGCCAAGCGCGACTCCGAGTGGATGGGCCCGCTCTATATGTTCCACGGCCTCTCCGTAGACTGCATCGACAAGCACCAGCCCAACTCCGAAGCACGCCGCCGCGCTTATCAGGCCGACATCACCTTCGGTACGAACAACGAGTTCGGCTTCGACTACCTGCGCGACAACATGGCCATGAGCCCCAAGGACCTCGTGCAGCGCCGTCACAACTACGCCATCGTCGATGAGGTCGACTCCGTGCTGATTGACGATGCCCGTACGCCGCTTATCATCTCCGGTCCCGTGCCTAAGGGCGACGACCAGCTCTTTGAGCAGTATCAGCCCCTCGTGGAACGCCTCGTGGAGGTGCAGCGCAAGCTCGCCACCAAATACCTTGCCGAAGCCAAACAGCTCATTGCCTCGGGCGACAAGAAGAAAGAGGAAGAAGGCTTCCTGCAACTCTTCCGCAGCCACAAGGCCCTGCCCAAGAACAATCCGCTCATCAAGTTCCTCAGCGAGACAGGCATCAAGGCTGGTATGCTCAAGACCGAGGAAATATACATGGAGAACAACAACCGCCGCATGCCCGAGGCAGTAGAGCCCCTCTACTTCGTGGTGGACGAGAAGCTCCACAGCGTAGACCTCACAGACAAGGGCAACAAGTGGCTCGCCGACCAGGTGAACGACGACCAGCTCTTCGTGTTGCCCGACATCACCAGCATCCTTTCCGAACTCGAAGCCGACAAGACACTCACCGACGAGGAACGCGTGAACCGCAAGGACGCACTCCTGCAAGACTACGCCATCAAGAGCGACCGCGTGCATACCATCCTGCAGCTGCTCAAAGCCTACACCATGTTCCGCATCAACGAAGAGTACGTGGTGATGGACGGCGCAGTGAAGATTGTGGACGAACAGACCGGCCGTATCATGGAGGGCCGCCGCTGGAGCGACGGCTTGCACCAGGCCGTTGAGGCCAAGGAACACGTGAAGGTGGAAGCCGCCACGCAAACCTTCGCCACCATTACCTTGCAGAACTACTTCCGTATGTACCACAAACTCGCCGGTATGACCGGTACGGCAAGCACCGAGGCAGGCGAGTTCTGGAACATCTATAAGCTCGACGTGGTGGAAATTCCCACCAACCGTCCCATTGCCCGCGTTGACATGAACGACCGTGTGTACAAGACGAAGCGCGAGAAGTACAAGGCCGTGATTGAGGAAATCGAGAAGATGCGCTTGGCCGGCCGCCCCGTGCTGGTGGGTACTACTAACGTGGACGTGAGCGAACTCCTGAGCCGTATGCTCGAACTCCGCCACATTCCCCATCAGGTACTCAACGCCAAGCTCCACCAAAAGGAGGCCGACATTGTGGCCAAGGCCGGTCAGAGCACACTCAGCAAGGTGGTAGTGACCGACGAACAGGGCAACAAGCACGAGGAAGAGCGTATGCTCGGTGCCGTGACCATCGCCACCAACATGGCCGGTCGTGGTACGGACATCAAGCTCACCGACGAGGTGAAAGCCGCTGGCGGTTTGGCCATCATCGGTACGGAGCGTCACGAGAGCCGCCGCGTAGACCGTCAGCTCCGTGGCCGTGCAGGTCGTCAGGGCGACCCCGGTTCGTCCGTATTCTTCGTGTCGCTTGAAGACAACCTCATGCGCCTCTTCGCTTCCGAGCGCATCGCCCGCGTGATGGACAAGCTCGGCTTCAAGGACGGCGAAATGATTGAGGCCAAGATGATCAACAACAGCATTGAGCGTGCGCAGCGCAAGGTCGAAGAGAACAACTTCGGTATCCGTAAGCGCCTGCTCGAATACGACGACGTGATGAACAAGCAGCGCACCGTCATCTACGAGAAGCGCCGCCACGCCCTCATGGGCGAGCGTGTGGGCATGGACATTGCCAACATGATTTGGGACCGCGTCATCAACATCATCGACAAGAACGACTACGTGGGCTGCAAAGAGGGCTTCATTGAAATCTTCGCCATGGAAGTGCCTTTCACCGAGCAGGAGTTTGACGGCACAAAGCGCGACGACCTCTACGAAAAGGCTTTCGAAGCCGCCATGGCCGCTTTCAAGCGCAAGACCGAGCGCATGGCCGAAGTGGCAATGCCCGTCATCAAGACTGTGTTCGAAAACCAAGGCGACTTCTACGAGAACATCCTCGTGCCCGTCACCGACGGCCGTTTGATGTATAACATCCGCACCAACTTGAAGAAAGCCTACGAGAGCGGTTCGCAGGAAGTGGTCAAGGACTTCGAAAAGGCAATTATCCTCCACAACATCGACGATGCCTGGAAGGAGAACCTTCGCGAACTCGACGAACTGAAAAAGTCGGTGCAGAACGCCTCTTACGAGCAGAAAGACCCGCTCCTCGTGTTCAAGCTCGAGAGCGTGCAGCTCTTCGACAAGATGGTGAACCGCATCAACAACGAAACCGTTTCGTCGCTCATGCGCGGACAAATTCCCGTACAGGCTCCGCAGGAGGTGCAGGAGGCTGCTCCCGAGGAAAGCACGCCGCAGGAGGGTCTCACCACCACTCACGAAACCCTCGACGAGGCTGGCAACGCCGAAGCGCAAGCTGCCGCCCAGACAGATACTCGTGAGCCGAACAACCAGCCCTACACCAAGGAGGCTGAGCCCAACCGCAACGATCCCTGTCCCTGCGGCAGCGGCAAGAAGTACAAAAACTGCCACGGCAAAGACCGTGCGTAACCTGCGCTGAGAGCGTGCCGCCCGGCTCGGCTTACAGCCCGGACGGACGCGCTCCGAAGCCCAAAAACGCTCTTTCATGTCGCAAACTCTTGTGTATGAAAGAGAAAAGCAGTACTTTTGCTCCGCTTTTCTGCCAAGCCGCTGTCGGGATGCAGTGTTCCCCGTTAAGCTTGGCCGGGACGGACAACAATTAATTATTCCATCATCAAATGGCAGATTTAATCAAAATTGCTGAAGAAGCTTTTGCTACCGGCAAGCAGTTCCCCAAGTTCAAGGCTGGTGACACAATTACCGTAGCATACAAAATCGTCGAAGGTAACAAGGAGCGTATACAGTTGTATCGCGGCGTTGTTATCAAAATCAACGGCCACCAGGAAAAGAAGCGCTTTACCGTGCGCAAGATGTCTGGTACCGTAGGTGTGGAGCGTATTTTCCCCATCGAGTCACCGAACATCGAGAGCATCGAGGTGAACAAGGTTGGTAAGGTGCGTCGCGCAAAGCTGTACTACCTCCGTGGCCTTACGGGCAAGAAGGCACGTATCAAGGAAAAGCGCGTGATCGTCAAGAACGACTAATCCGACTGCGTTCCGCAACCACCAATCATGCCTCTTCACGACGACGGGCGCGGCAGCCTTTGCGGCGGCTCGCCCTCGCGAAAGAAATCATGATAAGAAAGAGACTTTCTGCTCTATCGGGGCGAAAGTCTCTTTTTTCTTTTAGGGTGGTTGTCTGTTCAAGCAACCTTTATTCCATACAATAGAATATGGCAAACGGTTATCCAGAAAACAAAAACCATAAAGGCATCGTCTATCCCTCGCCCATCTTCGGCCCGGTGCATAGCCGTCGGCTTGGCGTTTCGCTCGGCATCAACCTCATGCCGGCCGACGGGAAGGTGTGTACGTTCGACTGCGTTTACTGCGAGTGCGGCTTCAACAAAGACCACCGTCCCGCCCAGCCACGCCCCACGCGCCGCGAGGTAGCTGCCGCCCTCGAAGCCCAGTTGCAGAAAATGCAGCGCGAGGGCGTAAGCCCCGATGTCCTCACCTTTGCCGGCAACGGCGAACCTACGGCGCACCCCGAGTTTGCCCAAATTATTGCCGACACGCTGCGCTTGCGCGACGCCTATTTCCCAAAGGCAAAGGTCAGCGTACTGAGCAACTCCACCCGTGCCTCCCTGCCCGACGTGCACGACGCGCTTATGCAGGTAGACAATAATATATTGAAGCTTGATACCGTCGATGCCGACTACATCGCCCGCGTGGACCGCCCCGTCGGCTCGTACGACGTGGAGAACATCGTCGAAACCCTCTGCTCGTTCCGCGGACACGTTGTTGTGCAGACGCTCTTCATGAAAGGGATGAGCCGCGGTCAGAGCGTGGACAACACAACCGACCGCTATGTGCAGCCTTGGCTAGATGCCTTGAAGCGCATTCGCCCTCGCCAGGTGATGATTTACACCATCGACCGCGAAACGCCCGACCCCGGCCTGCGAAAGGCTTCGCCCGAGGAACTCGACCGCATTGCCGAACTGGTTCGTCGGGCTGGCTTCGACGTAGAAGTGGCCTATTAATACGGGAGTGCGATGGCAAAGTACTTGGTAGCTCTTTCCGGCGGTGCCGACTCCGTGTGCCTCCTGCTTCGTCTGCTCCAGCGCGGCGAGGTGGGGGCGGCTGCGCATTGCAACTTCCACCTGAGGGGCGAAGAGAGCGACCGCGACGAACGGTTTGTGCGCTCGCTCTGCCTGGAACGTGGCGTGCAGCTCTTTGTGCGGCACTTCGACACCCCGGCCGAAGTCTCCGCCACGGGCGAGAGCGTGGAAATGGCCGCCCGCCGTCTGCGCTACGAATGGTTCGCCGGTCTTCTGCGCGACAACCCGTCGTTCAAAGCCGTGGCCGTAGGGCATCACCTTGAGGACAATGCCGAAACCTTGCTGCTCAACCTTTGCCGCGGCACGGGACTGAAAGGCCTCGTCGGCATGAAAGAGTGGGGGAGAGCCTATGGCGGCATTCCCGTCTACCGACCGCTGCTCGCGATGACGAAAGCCGACATCCTCGGCTACCTCGACGGGCAACGCCAACCCTACGTCACCGACAGCACCAACGCCGACACGCACTACAAGCGCAACAAACTCCGCCACGACGTACTGCCCCTGCTCGAAGAACTTAACCCAGCCGTCCTGCAAACGCTCTCCGCCACCGCCCGGCGGCTTAGCGAAGCCTACGGCGTATACAGCAAGGGCATCGAAACGCTCAAAGCGCAGTGCGGGCTGCAACCCGTGGCCAACCGCCCCGGCTATCGGCAGTTGTCGTTCGCCCACCTCGCCGCCATTGCCGAACGCCGCACATTGCTCCACGAAGTGCTCGACGACTGCGGCTTTACCTCCGCCCAACTCGATGAGGCTTTGCAGATGCGGGTAGGTGCAGTTGTGGAAAGTCCGTCGCACCTGCTTACGCGCACTGCCGACAGCCTCGTTTTCGGCCCGCTGCCCGTCCGCCCTGCGCCCGTGGCTTTGAACAGCCCCGGCGAATTGGGCGAAACCGCCGTTACCCGTTTTGGCATCTACGAGATTGCCGCCACGCTTATATATATAAAGGACATCCCGTCCTTGCGTTGCCCCAAAAACGAAGTGCTGATTGACGCGGGGCGTATAAACGGCACTTTACGCTTGCGCTCTGTTGGCGAGGGCGACCGCTTCAGCCCGTTCGGCATGAAGGGGACGAAACTCGTGAGCGACTACCTGACCAATCGCCGTGCCTCGCGTCTTGACAAAATGCTTACCTTTGCGTTGTGCGACAACGAGGGCATCCTTTGGCTCGTGGGCGAGCGTGCCGACAGCCGCACGGCGGTTGCGCCGCAAACGTCCCGCGTGCTGCGCCTCGTCTGCTCTCCGGCTCAATCTGACAACACACACATCCAGCAATGAAACACTTTCCCCTCCTTTCCCTCTTTTTGGTAACGGCATCCGTCCTCCTTGCCTCGTGCGGCGAAGACCGCAGCGGCGAACAGCCCCTTGCCCCCACCGTCGTGATGGGCGGGGCAGTGCAGCAGGGCGACTCCGTACGCCTCTCGGCCCAGGTGACTTCGTCCGTCAACAGTTCGCTCAAAGAGTGCGGCTTCTACTACGGCAACGACACACTGGCGCTGCAAACCAAGGCCGACAGCGCCGCCGCATCGTTCCAAGCGTTTACCGACTCGCTCGGAGCCGGCGAGTACTACGTAGTGGCCTACGCCAAGAACGGCGTAGGCACAACCAAGGCCGACACGGCTCACTTTACCGTGGAATAAACGTGCGTCCGATTGTTGCAAAAAGCAAAATGTGAATGCCTTATTTTGTCTTTCACTCACCTTGCACTATCTTTGCCGCTGAAATCAAACAACTTTACACGAAAATGTTTAAGAAACTCATTCTCCTTGTGCTTTTCGTAGCACCTCTGAGCCTTTGCGCGCAAAAGTTCGCACAGTTCGACTACAACTCTATCATACAGGCAATGCCCGAGGCCAAGTCTGCCCAAACGCAGCTCGAAACCATCTACAAGCAGTACCAGACTGAGATTGAGGGTATGCAAAAGGAATTGCAGACAAAGGCTGAAAAGTATCAGAAAGAGGACACTGACGCAACGCCCGCCAACATCCGCGAACGCCACCAGCAGGAACTTCAGGATATGTACCAGCGTTTGCAGCAAGCTCAGCAGGACAACAGCGAGAATATGCAGAAGGAGCAGTCCAAGCTCATGCAGCCCATCATGCAGAAGGTCCTGAACGCCGTAAACTCTGTGGCTCAGGAGGGCGGTTACGTCTATATTATCGACAAGAACGCTTCGCAGCAGGCCGGCGTGTTCATCAACGATGCGCTCAACGCCGACGTAACGTCTGCCATCATGAAGAAACTTGGCATCTCCGCTTCTGCCACTGCTGCGCCTGCTTCTGCAACAAAGTAAACCGTAACCCCTAAACCGCTTGCGGCGGCTCGTTGCCCGTAACGGCGCAGCGGCTCGACCGGCGGACAATAAAACCCATAAAGGCACTCAGGCTATCCAACATGGCTTGCGTGCCTTTTCTCTTCTTTGCTCTCACCGTGATAACACTTAGGAACATCCACAAGTCTTTCGGGCAGCTCGAAGTCCTCAAAGGCATCGACCTCACCATCAATCCGCACCAGGTGGTCAGCATCGTCGGCCCCAGCGGCGCCGGCAAAACCACCCTGCTGCAAATCATGGGCACGCTCTACAAGCCCGACTCCGGACAGATTGAGATAGCCGGGCAGAACGTCCTCGGGCTTTCGGCCAACAAACTGGCAAAGTTCCGCGCCGAACATCTCGGCTTCGTGTTCCAGTTCCACCAGCTCCTGCCGGAGTTCTCCGCCCTCGAAAACGTGATGATACCCGGCATGATAGCCCACCGTCCGCAGGGCGAGGCGCGGAAGCGCGCCCTCGAACTGCTCGACTTCATGGGCCTCTCCGGCCGTGCCTCGCACAAGCCAGCCGAACTCTCCGGCGGCGAGAAACAGCGAGTGGCCGTGGCGCGCGCCTTGATGAACGAACCCGACGTGATCCTTGCCGACGAACCCTCGGGCAGCCTCGACACGCGCAACAAGCAGGAACTCCACCAGCTCTTCTTCCGCTTGCGCGACGAGATGGGGCAGACGTTCGTCATCGTGACGCACGACGAGGAACTCGCCGCCATCACCGACCGCACCATCCACTTGCTCGACGGACAGGTGGAAAAGGACGTGACCGAGCGTGCCGCAGAAACCGCTGAGGCTGCCGCCCCTAATGCTGAGACCGAAAACGCTGAAAAGACCGACAACGAATGATACACTTAGGACAATACAACAAACTGCGCATCACTCGCTTCTCCGACCACGGGGCATACCTCGACGGCGGCAGTGTGGGCGAGATACTCATGCCGCGCAACTACGTGAGCGCCGATATGCGCCCCGGCGACGAGGTGGAAGTGTTCGTCTACCTCGACCAGAGCGAACGCCTCGTCGGCACGCTCGAAACGCCCCTCGCCCGAGTGGGCGACTTCGCCTTTCTGCGCGTGGCGTGGGTCAACGAGTACGGCGCGTTCCTCGACTGGGGGCTGATGAAAGACCTTTTCGTGCCTTTCCGCGAACAGAAAATGCCCATGCAGCAGGACCGCTCCTACCTTGTCCACATCCACGTCGACGAGGAGAGCCAGCGCATCGTGGCCTCGGCCAAGGTGGAACGCTACCTCGTGCCAGCCCCCACGTCGCTCTACCATCGCGGCAAGGAGGTGGAGTGCATCATTCAGCAAAAAACGCCCATCGGCTTCAAGGTGATTGTCGACAACCGCTACCCGGGACTTATCTACGACAGCGAAATCTTCTCGGCCAACGTGCCGCACGCCGGCGACGTGCTGTCGGCCACTGTGGTCAATGTGCGTCCCGACGGCAAACTCGACCTCTCGCCCCAGCGCATCGGCAAGGGGCGTTTCCGCGACTTCGCCGACCAGCTTCTCGACGAACTCCGTTCCGCCGGCGGCTTCCTCCCCTTCACCGACAACTCCACGCCCGAAAGCATCCAAGAGCGTTTCTCCGTAAGCAAGAAAACATTCAAGCGCGCCATCGGCACGCTCTACAAGGCCAAGGCCATCACCCTCGCCCCCGACGGCATCCGCCTGGCGCAAACGGGCGGAAAGGCCAAAAGGCGTTGAGCGGGGTGACTTGTCCTGGTCGTATCCGGGAAGGATAGTAGGACAACCCCAACCAAAATATTGTCCGCAAACCGCGGTCTGAAAGGTAGGGTGTTCAAAATGCGAATATTTGTGGCGCAAAATTGCCACGGCAATGTCCCTGGACCTCGCACCAACGGGTAGGGCGTTCAAAATATGAATGTTATTGTTGCAAAATTGCAATGATAATGTCCACAAACCGCGCCCCGACGGGGCAGCTCCCCATAGCCCAGGGCAGAGCCGACACGAAGTGGCGGCGTCACCCTGGGTTCCCGTGCAGGACAAGTTGCGCCCTGTAAGGGCAACTGCCTAAGATAGGGGCAACGCCCCGCAAAGCCAACGGCATTCCATTGTCAATCAACCGCTCCTGAACCCGGGCGTTGCCCGGTATCAATGCAGCTGCCCCGTTGGGGCGCGGCTTGCGGACATTGTCGTGGCAATTTTGCGCCGCAAATATTCGCATTTTGCCCCCTTACCTTTCGGGGCGCAGTTTGCGGACATTTTCGTTGTTTTTCTGCG
>CAVGTD010000051.1:0-12937 GCA_963632215.1 Clostridiales bacterium | reverse complement strand
AGCTCTGCATTGCCAAGTCTTACAAAAACAGCTATAGGCAAATTGCCCATCCCCCTCCCCCCCTCTCCGAGCAGCGCCGCATCGTAGCGAAGATAGAAGAACTCTTTGCCAAACTCGACCTCATAGAAGCGGGGGTGTAAACAATCCGGCCATTTAAGGCAGGGGGCAAAACGCCAACGGTTCCCGCTTGAAGCGGAAAGGTTCATGTCCGCAAACCGCGCCCCAACGGGGCAGCTACATTGATACCGGGCAACGCCCGGGTTCGGGGACGGTTGGGCGGCGCATTCAAATTGTTTAGGACAAGTCGCAGGGTTACGGGGCGTTGCCCCTATATTATGTAGCTGCCCCGATGGGGCGGCAACTCGTCCCGCACGGGGAACCCAGGGTGACGCCGCCACTTCGTGTCGGCTCTGCCCTGGGCTATGGAGAGCTGGCCTTTCAGGCCGCGGTTCAGGGACATTGTCGTGGCAGTTTTGCACCACAAATATCCGCATTTTGAACACCCTACCCGTCGGGCCGCGGTTCAGGGACATTGTCGTGGCAATTTTGCACCACAAATATTCGCATTTTGCCCCCCCTACCCCGAAGGTCTTCGCCGCTCCGAAAAGAGAGCGGCGAAGACCTTTTTTCGCGCCTTGCAGGACGGGCGGCAACCGCGGCAGGGCCAACGCCGCGGCGGGGAAGCGCAGTACGCCCACGGGCGCACTCGAGTACGTCCCGGGGAAAACTCGAGTACGTCCGCCTACGCACTCGAGTACGCCCGTGGGAGAACTCGAGTACGCCCACGGGCGCACTCGAGTTTGACGGCGGCGCACTCGAGTTTGCGGACGGAGTACCCGTGCGCGCCGCCGCCGAACTCCCGCGGGGCGGCTGACGGACGGCGGGGGAAGAGGGACGGAAACGGCCGTTTTGCCACGTGGGCCGCGCAAAGCGGCGGACAAGCCCTCCGGGCCACCCCTAAAAAACACTAAAATAGCCGCCGAGGGCGGAAACTCTGCGGCGGCTCTGAGTTTTTTGCCTTAACTTTGCGGCGGCTTACGGGATAAATGCGCCCTTTTGTACGGGACGGACGGCACAAGCGGCCGCCCGGCGTATGGCGCATCGCAAGCCAGGCATGAAGGAAAACAATACAAACTCAATTTATTCTTACCCACTACACATGAAGAAAATCGCTTTATGTATGCTTACTGCCGTGGCTCTGGTGAGCTGCGGAAGCAAATCGAACCAGATGGGCGAAGCAAGCAACGACTTCGCAGTTGTGACCGTCCAGACCGCCGAGGCGGACTTGAAGACCACCTACCCGGCCACCATCAAGGGTATGCAGGACATCGAGATCCGCCCGAAGGTGTCGGGCTACCTCGTGAAGCTGCTTGTAGACGAGGGCGCGACCGTACGCAAGGGGCAGCCCCTGTTCCTCATCGACTCTGAGCAGTACAAGGCCGCGGTGAAGTCGGCCCAGGCCCAGATAAAGGTGTGCCGCGCCAACATAGCCACGCAGAAGCTCACCGTAGAGAACAAGCGCATGCTCTTCAAGCAGAACATCATTTCGAGCTACGACATGCAGATGGCCGAGAACACGCTCGCCTCGTACGAGGCCCAGCTGGCTGCCGCCGAGGCGCAGCTGCAGAGCGCGCAGGACAACCTGCGCTGGTGCACGGTGACGAGCCCGGCCGACGGTGTGGTGGGCAGCATCCCCTACCGCGTGGGTAGCCTCGTGAGCTCGCAGTCGGCCTCCGCGCTGACCACGGTTTCGAACATCTCAAAGATGTACGTATACTTCTCAATGACCGAGAAGCAGCTGCTTGCCCTTACGCGCGAGACGGGCGGCGTGAGCGCGGCCTTGAAGAAGATGCCCGCCGTGAGCCTTGTGCTTGCCGACGGCACTACTTACAGCCAGACGGGCGAAATAAGCACCGTGAGCGGCGTGATTGACCAGACGACGGGCTCGGTGCAGATGCGCGCCACGTTCGACAACGCCTCGCACGTGCTCCGCTCGGGCGGCACGGGCTCAATCCTCGTCCCCACCCACTCCGACGCCGCCATCAAGGTGCCGCAGAAGGCCACCTACGACATTCAGGACAAGAAGTTCGTCTACGTGGTCAACGCCGACAAGACGGTGGCTCCGCGCGAGATTACCGTTCTGCCGCAGAACGACGGCCAGACCTACGTGGTCAGCACCGGCCTCAAAGCCGGCGAGCGCATTGTGGTTGACGGCGTGAACCAGCTGAAAAACGGCCAGAAGATTAACCCCATCACTCCCGCGCAGGCCGAAGCCAACCAGAAGAAGGAGCAGCAGGCCATGAAGGACGGCAAAATGCCGGGCCAGCACTAAGCCCCCGAGGAGACCTTACATCATAAAGCCAAGACGGCGGCCGCCGCAAGCGCCACGCTGCCCGCCGCCCCTAAAACAATAGAAAGAAAATGACATTAGACAGATTTATCAATAGGCCGGTGCTATCCACCGTAATATCTATTGTGATTGTCATCCTGGGTGTGTTAGGCTTGACCTCGCTGCCTATCGTGCAGTACCCGGACATCGCACCGCCTACCGTGCAGGTTAGCACCACCTATACGGGTGCCAACGCGAAAACCGTGCTCAACTCCGTCATCGCCCCCTTGGAGGAGCAGATCAACGGCGTGGAGAACATGGACTACATGACCTCGACGGCCACCAACACGGGTTCGGCCACGATCAACATCACCTTTAAGATGGGCACCGACCCCGACATGGCGGCGGTGAACGTGCAGAACCGCGTGTCGAAGGCGCAGGGCCTGCTGCCCTCGGAGGTGACGCAGGTGGGCGTGATTACGCAGAAGCGCCAGAACTCTATGCTGATGATCTTCTCCATATCCGACGAGACCGACAGCTACGACCCGGCGTTTATCGAGAACTACGCGAAGATCAACATCATTCCGCAGGTGCAGCGCGTCAAGGGCGTGGGCGACGCCAACGTGATGGGCGCCGACTACTCCATGCGCATCTGGCTCGACCCGCAGAAGATGGCCGAGTACCACCTGATGCCCTCCGACATCAGCAGCGTTCTGGCCGAGCAGAACATTGAGGCCGCGCCGGGCAACATCGGCGAGCGCGAGAACCAGACCTTCCAGTACACGCTGCGCTACAAGGGTCGCCTCACGGAGGCTCCCGAGTTTGAGGACATGGTTATCAAGGCCAACGCCGACGGCACGCTCATCCGCCTGAAAGACGTGGCCCGCGTGGAGCTGGGACGTATGACCTACGCCTTCTCGGGCAAGGTGAACGGTCACAACTCCGTGACGTGTATGATTTCGCAGATGGCCGGCTCGAACGCTACGGAGATTGTGCAGGACTGCGAAAAGCTGCTTGACGATGCCAAGAAGGACCTGCCCGCCGGCTTGAAGATTACGGTGGCGCAGAACGTCAACGACTTCCTCTTCGCCTCAATCCACGAGGTTATCAAGACACTTATCGAGGCGTTCATCCTCGTGTTTATCGTGGTGTACATATTCTTGCAGGATATGCGAAGCACCATCATCCCCGCCGTGGCCATCCCCGTGGCCTTGATCGGTACGTTCTTCGTGCTTTACGTCATCGGCTTCTCCATCAACCTTCTGACGCTCTCGGCCATGGTGCTTGCCATCGCCATTGTGGTGGACGACGCCATCGTGGTGGTGGAAGGCGTGCACGCCAAGCTCGACCAGGGATACGCCTCGGCGCGCAAGGCTTCGATTGACGCCATGCGCGAACTCGGCTCGGCTCTGGTATCCATCACGCTCGTCATGATGGCCGTGTTCGTGCCGGTGAGCTTCATGTCGGGCACGTCGGGCGTGTTCTACCGCCAGTTCGGCCTTACGATGGCCATCGCCATCGGTTTCTCCGCCCTCAACGCCCTTACGCTGTCGCCGGCCCTTTGCGCCATACTGCTGAAGCCCCACCAGGCTCACGGCGAAGAAGGCGGCTCGCTCGCTGAACGCATGGGCACCGCCTACCGCGCGGCCGGGCAGACCATGTACCAGCGCTACGCCGAGAGCATCGGCCGCATACTCCACCCGAGCCTTACGCTCATCCTGGTGGTTGTGGCCATCCTGGGCCTTATCTTCGGCGGCTTCGACTTTGACAAGCACCCCGTCATTACGGTCATCCTCTCCATCGTGGCAATCGTAGCCTTCATCGGCCTTACGACGAAGAAGTTCCAGAAGTCGTTCAACAACGGCTTCGAAAAGATGCAGAAGAGCTACAAGAAGCGCGTGCTGACGTTCATTCAGCGCCCCTACCTGTCGCTTGGCCTGGTGGGCGTGAGCATCGCCGTGCTCGTATGGCTTATGAACATCACCCCGACGGCCATGGTGCCGAGCGAGGACACGGGTACGATTATGGGCGTTGTGACGATGCCTCCCGGCACCTCGCAGGACCGCACCGAGGCCTACCTCAACAAGGTGGACAGCCTCGTTCGCTCGTGCCCCGTGGTTGAGGTCAGCACCATTGTGTCGGGCTACTCGTTTATCGGCGGCCAGGGCCCGTCGTACGGCTCGTTCATCATCAAGCTGAAGGACTGGAGCGAGCGCGGCATGAAGGAGAGTTCGACGATTGTGTTCGCCAACCTCTACCTCCGCTCGCGCGACGTGTTCAAGGACGCGCAGGTGCTCTTCTTCCAGCCGCCTATGATTACGGGTTACGGCGTGACAAACGGCTTTACGCTCAACTTGCAGGACCGCACCGGCGGCGACCTCAGCAAGTTCTACAGCGTGGCGCAGCAGTTCCTCGCCGACTTGCAGAAGCGACCCGAGATTGAGTCGGCCCAGACGACGTTCAACACGAACTTCCCCGAATACATGATCGACATCGACGCGGCCAAGTGTAAGCGCGCCGGCCTTTCGCCCCGCGACATCCTCACTACGCTGCAAGGCTACTACGGCGGCCTTTACGCCTCGAACTTCAACCGCTTCGGTAAGATTTACCGCGTGATGATCCAGGGCGAGCAGGCCGACCGCGCCAACTTCGAGAGCCTCTACAAGATAAAGGTGCGCAACGGTTCGGAAATGGCTCCCATCACGGAGTTCATGACGATTACGCCCTCGTACGGCCCCGACAACATCAACCGCTTCAACATGTACACGTCTATGGCCGTGAACGGCAACCCGGCCACGGGCTACACCTCGGGCCAGGCCATCAAGGCCATCGAGGAGGTGGCTCAGCAGAGCCTGCCCACGGGCTACTCGTTCGAGTTCTCCGGCCAGACGCGTGAAGAGCAGTCGAACTCCGGCAGCACAACGGCTATCGTCTTCGTGCTTTGCTTCGTGTTCATCTACCTGCTCCTCTCCGCCCAGTACGAGAGCTATCTGCTGCCGTTCGCCGTGCTTCTGTCCGTGCCGTTCGGCTTGGCCGGCTCGTTCGTCTTCATCCAGGGCATGGGCGCCATCAACAACGTGCTGCCCATCTTCGGCGAAGCGGCCAACAACATCTACGTGCAAATCGCCCTCATCATGCTTATGGGCCTCTTGGCAAAGAACGCCATCCTTATCGTGGAGTTCGCCCTCGAACGCCGCAAGATGGGCATGAGCATATCGTGGGCGGCCGTACTCGGCGCAGGCGCCCGTCTGCGTCCTATCCTGATGACTTCGCTGGCCATGATTATCGGTCTGTTGCCCTTGATGTTCTCGTTCGGCGTAGGCGCCAACGCCAACCGCTCGCTGGGTACTACGGCCATCGGCGGTATGCTCCTCGGTATGCTTTGCCAGATATTCATCGTGCCCTCGCTCTTCGTGATATTCGAATACCTGCAAGAGAAGGTGAAGCCCATCACCTGGGAGGACATGGACAACAGCGAGGCTTCGTCCGACATTGAACAATACAGTAAGTAAAACAGTTTGCAGCGTCCACTTCCCCCCGCTCTCCGCCCCGGCGGCGGAGAGCCTGAGGGAGGACCGCCGCAGCATCATTCAAGAAACATGAAGAAGATACTTTATATAATAGGTTGCTCCGCGCTGCTTGCAAGCTGTAGTCTCTACAAAAACTACGAGCGTCCCGAACAGCTCACGCAGGGCATCGACAGCCTCTTCCGCGACACGACAAGCGCGTACGCCACGGTACAGGCCGACACCGCCAGCTACGGCAACACACCCTGGGAACAGGTGTTTACCGACCCGCAGCTGCAGCAGCTCATACGTAAGGCTCTGGCCAACAACACCAACCTGCGCAACGCCGACCTCACCATTCAGCAAATGGAGGCCACGCTCAAAATGCAGCGGCTGGCCTACTACCCGAGCATAGCCTTCTCGCCGCAGGGAACGCTCTCGAGCTGGGACTTCCAGAAGGCCAGCAAGACGTACGCCTTCCCCATCGCCGCAAGCTGGCAGCTGGGTTCGTGGGGCAACATACGCAACACGAGGAAGCAGTACGAGACGAACCTTGAACTCTCCAAGGCCTCGAAGCAGTCGATCCGCACGAGCATCATCGCCAACGTGGCCAACCTCTACTACACCCTGCAAATGCTCGACGAGCAGCTGAAGACCACGCAGGCCACCATCGACATCTGGGCAGAGAACGTGCGCGCCATGGAACTCATGAAGACGGGCGGCATGACCACTCAGGCCGCCGTGTCGCAGGCCAAGGCCAACTACTACAACCTGCAAGCCACCGTGCCTACGCTCAAGAACAGCATATCGCAAAGCGAAAACGCCCTGTGCGCCCTGCTCTGCGAAGCTCCCCACCCCATTGAGCGAGGAGCGTTCAACGCCGACGCGTTCCCCTCGACCTACGACACGGGAATGCCCGTGCAGCTCCTGGCCAACCGTCCCGACGTGCACGCCGCCGAACTGCAGATTGCCTCGGCCTTCTACGGCGTAAACATCGCCAAGTCGGCCTTCTACCCCTCGCTCACGGTGACGGCGCAGGGCAGCTGGACGAACAACGCCGGCATGATTGTCAACCCGGGCAAAATCCTGGCCACGCTCATCGGCTCCGTTACGCAGCCGCTCTTCGCCAACGGCAAGCTCCGCGCAAACCTGAAGATATCGCAGCTGCAGTACGAAACGGCTGAGAACAACTTCAAGCAAACGCTCATCGCGGCCGGACAGGAAGTGAGCAACGCCCTGGCGCAGTACCAGGCAGCCAGCCAGCAGGAACAGGCCTGCAAGCAGCAGGTGGCCGAACTGACCACCGCCCTCGAAAGCACGCAGCAGCTCTTCCAGCACAGCACAGGCACCACCTACCTCGAAACGCTCACCGCACAGCAGAGCCTCATCCAGGCGCAGCTGACGCTCATCTCCGACAAGTTCGACAAGGTGCAGGCTGCCATCAGCCTCTACCAGGCACTTGGCGGCGGCCGCGAAACGGAAAGCAACGAAGCGAAATAACCTTTTACCGAAGATAAGGTCAGAAAAGCGATGTACGGGCAACGGAATTTCAGAGATAAAGACTAAATTCGCTCGCATCACTTTTTTGACCTTATCAATCTAATAAACCATACACATATATTATGATTAGTCCCTTAGCATACGTTTCGCCCGAGGCAAAACTTGGCGAGAACGTCGAGGTTGCCCCCTTCGCCTACATTGAGAAAGGCGTGGTCATCGGCGACAACTGTGTCATCAAGGCACACGCAAGCATACTCGAAGGCACCACGATGGGTTCGGGCAACGTCGTATACCAGAACGCCGTTATCGGCGCCACTCCGCAGGATTTCCACTACACCGCGGGCAACGCCCACAAGGTGGTCATCGGCAACGACAACCAGATACGCGAGAACGTGGTCATCGCCGGCAGCAGCAGCCCCGACAAGGCCACCATCATCGGCGACGGCAACTTCCTGATGGACCGCGTGCACATCTGCCACGACGTACACGTCTACAACAAGTGCGTAGTGGGCATCGGCGCCTGCATCGCCGGCGACTGCGAACTCCACGACTGCTCCATCCAAAGCACGGGCGTGGTGGTGCAGCAGCACGTGCGCGTAGGCCGCTTCTCGCTCATCCAGAGCGGCTGCCGCGTGCAAAAGGACGTGCCGCCCTACGTAATACTCGGCGGCAACCCCGCAGCCTACCACGGCGTGAACGCGGTGGTTCTCCAGCACGTCAACGTGACGGAGCGCATCATCCGCCACATCGCCAACACGTACCGCATCATCTACACGGGCAACTTCAGCCTTGAAGACGCGGTGCTTAAAATCCCCGAGCAAATACCCATGAGCAGCGAGATTGAGGACATCCTCACCTTTGTAAAGGGTGCCAAAAACGGCATCGTCCGCCACATGAAGGAGGACTAACCACCGCTCTCCTACCTACTATAAAAGCGTTACGGGCAAAGCGACCAATCATCGCCTTGCCCGTAACGCTTTTCCGTACGCCTTGGTTTCTCACAGGTAGAAGTCCGCGCACAACCGGGCGTAAGCCGCCGACCGTCCGCCGTCCTCGCCCACGAGGGAGAGTTCCGAAGCCTCGACACGGCCCTTCCCGGAACGGGTAAATTCCAGCAGCGACCGCTTAGCCGGCTTGCCGGGCCGCGTCACCACGTCCGTGCGCC
The DNA here is from genome assembly GCA_963632215.1 of Clostridiales bacterium. Lineage (GTDB taxonomy): Bacteria > Bacteroidota > Bacteroidia > Bacteroidales > Bacteroidaceae > Alloprevotella. The sequence continues at coordinate 4,437 of CAVGTD010000051.1, read as the reverse complement.
TCGTCACGTTCAGCCCGTGCGCCATGGCCAGTGCCACAAAGCGGCTCACCGCCTGACGGGGCAACACCACGCTGAACGTAGAGTCGTCCGTCCGCAGCAGCCGGCACACGCAACGCAGCAGAGCCGCAAAGGTAAGTCCGCCGCCCTGCGTCTGCCGCGCCAAGGCTCGCTCACCCACAGGCGAAAGCACGTCCTCCTCGTAGTAAGGCGGATTGCAAAGGATGTGGTCAAAGCCTTCCGTCCCCTCCCCCTCGGCAAACGCCATAACGTCCGTGCAAACAATCGTCACCCGTTCGGCAAACGGGCTAGCCTCGGCATTCTTGACCGCATCGCCAGCCGCCGCCGCGTCCAGTTCTACGCCAGTCACCGCGGCCGCCAAATTCCTCTGCGCCGCCATCAGGGCAATCAGTCCGCAACCGCAGCCAATGTCGAGTACGCGGCCGCCGCCCTCCACGCTCGCCCAAGCGCCAAGAAGCACGCCGTCCGTACCCACCTTCATGCCGCAACGCGAATCGTCCACATGAAATTGCTTAAAACTGAAACTCATTGGAAATATACATTTAAGAACCGCACTGATTCATCGTGCTTTCAAGACCTTTTCTGTTACAGGTGAAAAATGTCCGCTAACCGCGGACTGCAGTCATTCTCGTTGCATTTCTACACAAAAACATTCGTATTTTGAACACCCAACCTTTCAGATCGCTACTTTACATATTCGAGAATAGCCATGGCTATCGCTCGCGCCATCAGTGGCGGAACGGCATTGCCCACGAGGGTATATTGCGGTATTTCCTTTTGGCGGTTGTTGCCTCCGGTTTGGCGTTTGCCCTGGAAGACGAAAGAGTCGTCGAAGCTTTGCAGGCGGGCCATTTCGCGGACCGTCATGGGGCGGCAGGCGGAATAGTGGATGAAGTCGTCGGGCATGGTGCATACTGTGGGACTTTGCCCCAAGGGGTTCAGCACAGTGTAGTTGCGCTTTTGCGATTCTATGCCCAGTTCTTTGAGTTCGGCTTTTGCTTCATCGTAATCGCCGTGCTTGGCGATTATCTGGAGACGGCGGCGCACGGTCTCGTTCTGCTGGCTCGTCTGGTGGTTGAACAGTTCAAGGCGTTTGTAGGCTTGAGGCTGCTCGAGCTGCGCCATGGAAGATACGTAGAACGGAGCCTCATCGAACGTGAAGCGATGGGCAAGGCGGCCCGTGCGCGACCATTCGGCGTAGAACTTTCCCCGTTCGTCGGGCTTGCCTTTGAGCGTACGGCGTTTCCTTGCCGCCGCCAGTTCGGGGACAATGCGCGGCTTGCGGTACGTTTCGGCCGTTTCGCCGTTGTCGAGCGTATCCAGGTCCCACAGAGCTTCGTACACCTTCACCCGTTCTGCCTCCATGACGGTGGGCGGTATTTCGGTGATGGGGTCTTGGTCGTTTCGGCTGCCGATGAAAAGCACGCGCTCGCGGTTTTGCGGCACGCCGTAGTTGGCGGACATCACCACGATGGGCTTTTCGATGTGGTAGAGCCGCACGCGGTTCATCAGGCTGTCGAACTCGCTGAGAGTCTCGGCACGTTCCGCAAGCACGCTCCTGACGAACTCTACGCAGTCGTCGAAGGTTTCGGTGTAGAGGCTCAAAGCGTCCTTGAACGCTGAAGCCTCTGTGCGGCAATTGCCGAGGGCGGAAACTTCATCGATGGCGGCGGTCATGCTCTCCATAATTTGGCTGGCGGAGACGGCCTCAGCAACGGCGTTGTAATTGTCCACAAAGCGGTCGTTGTCGATGTGCGCGGTGGTTTTTAGCTGAATCAGCCGCTTGCGAATGTCCTCGCGCATACGTTCCTCACGGAGCAGGAGCAATCCGTGGCGCACGGTGTTGACAGCCTCGTGGCTCTTGCTCACGTTGTAGGGCAAATGGTGTGCGGTAAGTTCGCGGAACATGGTTTCGAGCGTGTCGAAATAGGCGTTCTGCACAGCGGGCTTGCCGTCCTCGCTGACTTCCATTTTGAGTTTGAGGAGCAAGGCGGCGTAGAGCGAGGGCGACAAGGCGGACTTCAAGTGACGGTCGAGAAACTCCGTCAGCTGGCCGAAAGCCGCGGGGTCGACAATCGAGCGGATTTCGCGGAGAATGCGTTCCCGGATGCGTCCGCCGTCCTTCGTCAGGATGCCCTTGACGTTTTCCATCACGAAATACTTGGGGCGCAACGCACGGATCACTTTCAGGTAGTGGCTAAAAAGGTCGTCGCGCTTGTCGAGTTTCTTCCGCCGCCCGGCAAGGCTGAACGACTGGCAACTCGGCCCGCCCGTAACCACCTCAACCTCCTGCCCTTTCAGCCGGGCAAGGAGATTCGGGAGAAAGGAATCCTCCATGATGTCCTGGCGAATGAAGTCTACGTCGAGGCCAAGCACCTTGTTGTAACGCGCCCGGTGGGTGAGTTCGCAGTTTTCGTTGATGTCGCTCGCCAAACGGAAGTCGAAGTACTTGCCGGGCGTATACGCCTGCAAGAAGCCCTCGCTGAAGCCGCCGGCTCCGGCAAACAAGTCGATGAACGTCACCTTTTCGCGTCGTTCCGTAAAGTCTTTATTCTGTGCCATGTGGTTTATTGTCGCCGCAGTATTCCGGCTGCGCTCATTGCAAAATTAGTAAGAATCGGTCTCCACGCCCCGTTTTTCGTGTGCCATTTGGGCGGTTCGGTCACATCTCAGCGTAAGGCAGGGCCCAGAACGTCTGAGCCGGGGCCGCCGCGTCCTGAGGCGTGCCTTCGGCCCAGTACATCGTGCCTCGGAGGACGGGGAGACCGTGAGGCGAGAGTTCGTCCTCCATCGTCATGCCCTGCGAGGGCAGAAAGTAGTAGCCGCGGACGGACTGCTTGGGGCAGTACACAAGCGGACCGTATTGCAGGACGGGAGCGTCGTAGACGGGTTGGTCCTTGGCGCGGCGCGGAGCAGACGAGGGGAAGGCGTAGCGGGCCTGCACGGGGAAGTCGATATAAACCTCGTCGAGCGACTGCCACTTGCGGGTGATGGAAACGTAGCCCTTTTCGTCTACCTTGACGGGGGATATTTCGTGGCCGTTGACGTAGACGGCGGGCTGCAAGCTGTCCGCGCCCTCGTAGAGCCACGGCGTACCGGGGCGCATGCCCGTCCATTCGGGCATACGGAGGCGGACGGTCAGGGGCATGCGCTTGGCGATGCCCGTAAAGCGGATTTTCACTGCGCCCGAAAGGGGCATTTGCGTAATCATGTCCACCCCTATCCGCTTGTCGCCCAAGGGGACTGTACCCGTGGCGTTGGTGTAGAGGTTCACGTAGAGTTCGTCGCCCTTGCGGGTCGTGGCGTACATCAGGCCCGAGAAGTCCTGCAGCTGCTGAGCGGCTTGCATTTTCTCGAGCGAGGCTGACGATAGTGCCGTACTGTAAGCCGCACGGAGCGTCACGTTGTAGAAGGCACGTTCCACCTGGTCCATATACGCCGCATCGCCCTGCATGAGGAAGAGCCGCTGGGCCATGAGCGTCCAAGCGGCTGCGCTGAGTCCCTGAGGGTCGGCAAGCGCGTCGCCGTCGCCGCCCACGGCGTTGCGCTGGGCGAGACCGCGGGTCCAGGCCGCGAGCAGGTCGGTGCGCCGCTTCACGTCGTTGCGCGTAAGGCGGTACACGGCCGGCTTTGAGGTGGAGTCGACGCTTTGTGCAAGCTGCTTGAAGCCCTTTCCGTCGTAGTCCCACGTGACAACGCTGTCGGGCTCCACAAAACGCAGGTGCTTTTTGAGCCATTGCGCCGAGGCGGAAAACGGCAGAACGATAAGAAGAAACGCGGCGAGCAATGAACGCTTATTCAATGTCATGGCAGAGGAAGATAGATTGTAACAGCCGGAAGAGTAGAGAAAATGGCCGCTGCAAAACGCTTGGCGTTGCAGCGGCCATTAGGATTTCAGTTCAAGATGCTTAAAGCGGAACTGTCGTCAATTAGCCATTAACCTTGGCCATGTGGGCGATGAGTTCGAGTACCTTGTTAGAGTAACCGATTTCGTTGTCGTACCAAGACACAACCTTAACGAAAGTGTCGGTAAGAGCGATACCAGCCTTAGCGTCGAAGATAGAAGTGCGAGTGTCGCCGAGGAAGTCGCTAGAAACGACAGCGTCCTCAGTGTAACCGAGTACACCCTTGAGTTCGCCCTCAGAAGCAGCCTTCATAGCGTCGCAGATCTCAGCGTAAGTAGCGGGCTTAGCGAGGTTCACAGTGAGGTCAACAACAGATACGTCCAAAGTAGGAACGCGCATTGACATACCAGTGAGCTTGCCGTTGAGTTCGGGGATAACCTTGCCCACAGCCTTGGCAGCGCCAGTAGAAGAGGGGATGATGTTGCCGCTGGCAGCGCGACCGCCGCGCCAGTCCTTAAGAGAGGGACCGTCAACAGTCTTCTGAGTAGCAGTAGTAGAGTGAACGGTAGTCATA
>CAVGTD010000050.1:0-13314 GCA_963632215.1 Clostridiales bacterium | reverse complement strand
TTCCGCACCAAAAATGTTCGCAATTTGAACGCTCTATCCGTGTGGGCGCAATTTGCAGACATTCCCATTGCGAAATGCCTTCCGCCCTCAGTTATGGGTTGGTATGCCCGGGATAGGCCTCGAGGGCCTTTTGCAGCACCACGAGTGCCTGTTGCAGGTCGTGCTTGTTCAGCACGTAGGCTATGCGCACCTGGTCGCGGCCGGCACCGGGCGTGGTGTAGAAGCCGGCGGCCGGGGCCATCATCACCGTAGCTCCCTCGTACTGGAAGTCGGTGAGGCACCAGGCGCAGAAACGCTCGGCATCGTCGACGGGGAGCTTGGCCACGGTGTAGAAAGCTCCCATGGGGATGGGCGAGTATACGCCGGGAATGCGGTTGAGCCCGTCGATGAGGCACTTACGCCGCTCCACGTACTCGTCGTACACGTCGCGGGCGTACTCGGGCGTGGCGTCGAGCGAGGCCTCCGCCACGAGTTGGCCGATGAGGGGCGGACTGAGGCGGGCCTGGCAGAATTTCATCACGGCCTTGCGTATGGCTTCGTTTTTGGTGATGAGCGCGCCCACTCGTATGCCGCACTCGCTGTAACGCTTCGACACGGAATCGATCAGCACCACGTTTTGCTCAATGCCTTCGAGGTGGCACGCCGAAATGTAGGGCGAACCCGTGTAGATGAACTCGCGGTACACTTCGTCGGAGAAGAGGTAGAGGTCGTACTTCTTCACCATGTCGCGTATCTGGTTCATTTCGCGGCGTGTATAGAGATAGCCCGTGGGGTTATTGGGATTGCAGATGAGGATGGCGCGTGTGCGCTCGTTGATGAGTTCCTCGAACTTCTCGACCTTGGGCAGGGAGAAGCCCTCCTCAATGGTGGTGGCGATGGTGCGGATGCGCGCCCCGGCGGATATGGCAAAGGCCATGTAGTTGGCGTAGGCGGGTTCCGGCACAATGATTTCGTCGCCGGGGTTGAGGCACGACATGAAGGCGAAAAGCACCGCCTCGGAGCCGCCCGAGGTGATGATGATGTCGTCGGGCGAAAGGTGGATGTCGTATTTTGCGTAGTAGTGGGTGAGCTTTTCGCGGTAGGTTTTGAAGCCCTGACTGGGACTGTATTCCAGCACCTTGCGGTCGATGTGCTTCAGCACGTCGAGGCCGGCCTGCGGCGTGGGCAGGTCGGGCTGGCCAATGTTCAGGTGGTACACGTGTACGCCTTTCTCCTTAGCCTGTGCGGCCAAGGGAGCGAGTTTGCGTATCGGTGACTCGGGCATCTGTTTGCCTCGCTCTGATATCTTAGGCATAAGTATTCAAATAAAAGGTTCTTTTCTAAGGTTGTGCCGCTTTGCCGTCACTGTGTTGTCCTTGGACTTTTTTAAGTCGAACATAAAGTAATGTAAAGCGTTGTTTTTCAGCTATGTATGCAGTATTATATATACTTTCGTGCGAAATCGTCCTTGCGTCCCATGCGGTCAATCCACACACGCAGCGTGCGCAGCGGCCAGACAAAGGGACGGACTATCAAACCTGCGCCCGGGGCGCGCTCGCCAAGCGTCTGCATCGCACTCTTTGCGCACACGAGCGGCACTGTCACGCCAGCCGCCGCAAGGAGCAGCAGGGGGATGTCGAGGATGAGGTTTTCGGGGCGGTATTCGCCGCTTCTGACGCATAGTGCCACGCGCAGACATATATAAAGTGCGACGCTAAGCGCAAACACGTAGCTCAATGCGCTGACGAGGGCTTCGGCGCGCCTCGGCTTTCTGGCCAACGGACCAATGTGTCGGGCTGTCTCTGCTCGCCATACGGCATCGAGCTTCACGCCGGCACGGGTTGCGCCCAGTTCCCGGAGACTCGTTTCGGGCGAGCAGAGGAATAGGCAACTTTCAGCCTCAACGTGGCGTGCGGCGAAGAGGGCTTCTTCGCCGAAGGTGAGGCTCAGACTGTCGGCAAAGCCGTTTTGGTCGAGAAACCACTGGCGGCGCACCGCCCAGCCCGAACTTCCGCACGTGGCCACGCGGCCCCGCTCCCACTCGCTCACGGCCGTGACGAAACGGCACGCGCGGTCGAGAATGGCGCGGCGCACAAAGCGGCGGCCGGTGTCGGCGTAGTTGCAATAGGCCTGGGCGAACAGCAGGTCGTCCGTCAGGTTCTGGGCGTAGGCGTGAAGCCAGTTGTCGCCCTGCGGCAGGGTGTCGGGACTGACCACGATGACCCACTCGCCCCTCGCGGCTTTCACGCCGAGGGTGACGGCGAGCTTGCGCCGCTCAATGTAGCGCGACGTGGGCGGCACGAACGTGTAGCGGAGTTCCCCGCGGTCCCTGCCGCAAAGTTTATACACGTCGCGAACCTCGTCGCAGCTGTCCTCGTCGGCAAGGATTACCTCGAACCGCCGGGCGCACTTCTGCGCCAGCAGCGTGTCGACGAGTTGCTGCAGATCGACACTGCGCTCGTTGGCCGGCACGACGACGGACACGAACACGCTCTCGCGCGCCACTACGGCGGCAAGGCTTTCGTGGGTGGCCGTCTCCACCGCTTCGGCCTCGCGCTGCCACGAGGCGTATTTCTTTATCAGCCGGTAGCGGCGCAGCCTCAGCGCGTAGAGGCCCAGCAGCGCAACGGCCGCCACGGTCCAAAGCGCGAGCAGTGCCGCAAGACTGTTTTCTTCAAGGAATGTGACAAACATAGCTTACTTTGCCATTTGCTGCCGGCGGCGGAACTCGGCGCAGACAACCGCCGTGGCCGTGGCCACGTTGAGGCTCTCGCTCGTGGCGCGCCCTTGGGGGAACGACGGTATGCGGAGCCGTCCGGTTACGCTCGCGGCCACCTCGGCCGATATGCCGTTGCCCTCGTTGCCCATCACCACCACGCCCGTCGGACTGAGGGGTTGTGAGTAGAGGTCCTGGCCGTCGAGAAACGTGCCGTAGACCGCCGCGCCGCCCTCGCTGGCCATTTCGGTCAGGAACGCAGGGAGGTCCACACGGTGCAGCCCTACTCGCCCTATCGCCCCCATCGTGGCCTGCACCACCTTGGGCGCGAAAGCGTCGGCCGTGCCTCGCGAGAGGAACACGTGTTCTATGCCGAACCAGTCGGCCAGGCGGATAATGGTGCCCAGGTTGCCGGGATCCTGCACGTCGTCGAGCGCGAGGCACAGTTCCTTGCGGGCATAGCTGGCCAGGCGGGCTTCGTCAGCCTCAGCCCGGGGCTTGCGAAACACGGCCACCACGTCCTGCGGCGTGCGCAGCAGCGACAGCCGTTCGAGCGTGGCGCGCGAAATTTCTTCGACCTGCGCCGCCTGGGCCACGAGCCGCCGGTCCGCCCCCGACAGGAAGTCCGCCGTGGCGCAGAGGCGTTCGCACTCCAAGAGCGGCAAAAGGTCGCACACGGCTTTCGCCCCCTCGGCTATGAAAAGCCCGGAGGTGTCGCGGCCCTTTTTCTGCCCCAAAGCGCGTATGTCCTTTATGGTCTGTTTAGTTATCAAGTGTCTCGCTTTCGGTAATGTTTGCAAAACTACAAAGTAAAATCCACATACGGGCTTTGCTTGCCGTAAAATGCCCTTTCGCGGAGCTACGGGCCGCCGCGCGCCGTCTGTCGCACGCCCTCAGGGGCAAATGCTCCGCCTGCGTTGTCAGATACTCCCGGGGAAAATTCGAGTCCGCCCGTGGGCGCACTCAAGTACGTCCGTGGGCGCACTCCAGTCCGCCCGTGGGGAAACTCGAGTCCGCCCGTGGGCGCACTCGAGTGCGCCGCCGTTGCACTTTCCGCAGGCCGTGGGTTGGATTTGCCGCCACGTGTTTGCGGCAGTTCGTACCTTTGTCCAGCAGCTGCGTTCCTTACTCCGCCGCAAGTTCGTAGCCGGTACTGCGCCCGCCCCCGGCGGTTTGCCGCAGTACACCCTTGGCCATGAGGTCGTTGATGTCGCGCAGGGCGGTGTCTTGCGAGCAATGGTTTATCTTGTACCACTTGGACGAGTTGAGTTTGCCTTCAAAGCCGTCGAGCAGCAGGTTGACAACCTTGCGCTGACGGGGGTTCATCGGCGTGGCGCGATGCGCGTCCCAAAAGCGCGCCTTGGCGGCCACGGCTTCCGTCCTGCGCAGGGCGGTGTTCAAGGCGGAGCGAATCGTTTCGAGAAACCAGCCAACCCAGGGCGTGATGTCAAGACCGCCCTTTTGGGCTTCCTCCAGATGGTCGTAGTAGGCTTTGCGGTGACTGAGTATTTCGGAGGAAAGACTGTAATAGCGTTGCGACGTTCGGTCGGCCCGCGAAAGGAGCATCTCGGTCAGGGTGCGGCAAATGCGGCCGTTGCCGTCGTCGAAGGGGTGGACGCTCACAAACCACAAGTGGGCCGCGGCCGCCTTGATGAGTGGGTCGGCGGCGGTTTCGGGGTTGTTCACCCAGTCGAGGAATTCGCTCATCATGCCCGGCACGGCCGGGCTTGGCGGAGCTTCGTAGTGAACACGCTGCCGCCCCAACGGCCCTGAGACCACCTGCATCGGTTCGTCACCCTCGCGCCAACCGCCCACCTTTATCGGGGTCAGTCCGCTGCGCCCCATGGGGAACAAGGCCATGTGCCAACCAAAGAGCCGCGGCTCGTCCAGTGGTTCGTCGTGCTGCTTCACGGCATCGACCATCACCTGCACAACCCCCTCCGTATAGTGGTCGGACGGGGGAAGCCCCTCGTAGCTAAGCCCCATCTGCCGGGCCACGGACGAGCGCACGCTCTCGCGGTTGAGGTCCTCGCCCTCTATTTTTGCGGAATGCACAATCTCCTGCGTCAGCGTGTCGAGCATCGACACGTTTTGCTCTTCAAATCCGAACATCGAGACGCGCCCGAGCAGTTTGCCCCGCAGCAGGTTCACCTCCGCCAGAAGCGGGGCGAGCGCGGCACTGTCCCAAACCATGTGCGGCCATTCCGCCCTTTGCCATATATATTGCGTAAAGCCCTGTTTCATACGTTTTGCCGTTTTCAACCCATGTTGTACGGCGCAAATGAAACGTTTTTCGCCCTATCACGCAAGTTTTGCGGAGAATAAACGCCTTATTCTCCGCAAAATGTGCGGTGAATAAGGCGTTAGGGCTTGTTTTAGGGCAAATTACAGTTTGGCGAAGTCCTTCTTCGTGCCGTTGAACACGTTGATGTCGACTTCGGTGCGGATGCCCCGCACCCGGCCGTAGGGGGTGAGCTGCCAATGGAGCAGACGGACGTAGGGCTTGTACTCGCCGTAGCGCGCTATCCACACGTCGTGGCCGCGGATTTCCTCGGGGGCGTTGGGCAGGTGCTTGTTGACGAACTGCTGCCCCACGTAGAGGATGGGTTTCTTGCCGCAACGTTGGCGCACGGCGCGGAGCCACACCAGCACCTCGCGGAAGAGGGCCTGTTCGCCGCCCATCTTCCTTATTTGCGCCTCGGAGGGTTCCAGGTCGAGCACGGGCGGGAGGTCGGCGGCGGCTATCCACGTCATTTTCAGGAAGTAGGCGGCTTGTTGCGCCCCGGTGCTGTACGTAGAGAAGAAGTGGTACGACCCAGCGCGTATGCCGCGGGCCCGGGCCTGGCGCAAGTCGGCGGCGTAGTATTTGTTGTAGACGCTTTTGCCCTCGGTGCTTTTGATGTAGACGTACGACACGGGGTAGTCCACCCGTCCCTTTACGCGGCGGCCGTTGCCGAGGCTCGTGATGCGCAAGTTAGCCCAGTCGATGGCGAAACGCTTTCGCCCTTGTTCGTGCTGGTGGCGCGAGAGGTCGATGCCGTACACGCGGTCGGCGGTGTAGACCATCCGTTCGCCCAGAAAGCGGCCGCCCTTCCACTCGCCGCAGCGCACCATGCGCCCGGCCTTCGACTCGAAGCCGTGCCCCGTGCGCTTGCCGTCCTGCCACTCGCCCCGGTAGCAGCCGCCGCGGGGCAAGAGGAGCGCGCCCTGGCCCTGCGGTTCGCCGCTGGCGTTGAACGAGCCGAGGTATGTGCCTTCGCCGTCCTCGCGCTCGCCGCTTTTGAGCGTGTCGGCTTTCCACACGCCTTTATATACTGCCCCCGACGCGAGGGTCAGCGTGCCGTATCCCTCGCGTGCGGCACGCTTCCCCACCCTTCGGCTCTCGTCCACCTGCCCCACGTAGAAGGCGGAGTCGGGCAAGAGCAGACTGCGGCAGGGAAGGTCGGTTTGCGGACATACGCTGGCCTTGCCGCCGCTACGCCACGGAAAGTCGCGGAACATCTGCGCTACGCCCCTCGTCCACCACACAGGCGTGGCATCGAGCCGGCGCATAAGGGCAACAATCTTCGAGACCGCCACCCGTTCGCCGCCGCAATTGACGGCGCAGAGGTGGCCCGAAGCGTTGACGTACACGCCGCCCTCGGCCGCCGGGAACGTGTCGCAGCCCTCGCCGACGACGGACGGGTGGTAGTTGAGCGAAGGGCTGCCCAGATCGTTGAAAGCCAAGAGCCGGGCGGAGCTTTGCCTTGCTCCCGTCCAGAGTACGGAGAGCCGGCTTGCGCCAGCGGGAAGACCAAGCGTATCGAGCCGGGCCAGAACAAGGCCGTTGCCACGTAGCCACGTGCTTGCCCGCATGGGCTTTGCGGCGTATGGGCTAATCACTTCGATGCGCAGGAAGAGCCTTGCCCTGAGACCTCCCTGCCGGAGAGCCCTTTCAACCATCCGCCTTACCGAATCGGTGGTGTCGCACAAGGCCGTTGTCCGTGTGCGGTATGCCATCACCTCGTTGTAGCCGTCGTCCACCACAGAGTGGGTTTTGGCGTAGTCGTCGAGTTCCTCTTTCTCGCCCCTCTGGCTTTTGAGCCGCCGGATGAGGACGGTGTCGAGCCGGGCCAGTCGGATGCGCAACTCGTCGACGTTGAGCGAATCGGCCGCGCCGCCCGCCACAGCGTCGCTCGTGACGAGGTGCCCCTGCGCCGAAACAAAGGCGGCGGACTGGTCGGCCGTTTGCTCCACGTCGGCACTGCGTAGCCACGCTTGGGGCAGGGAGTCGTTACCGACGGAGAGGAAAAGGGTGTCGCCCTTGCCAAGAGTGACGGCGTAGGCGGCCTGAGTCCTGACGCGGCAAACGGCGCGAAGCCGACGTTCCTGCGAGGTGGGGACAAACAGGGCGGCCAGGGCGAGGGCTACAAGAAGAAGGAGCAATATGACGGAGACGGTTTTCTTTTTCAGTTTCATTGCAAGCCAAAAGTGCGGGTGTTTTTCGGTAGACGCAAAGTTACAAAAGCCCGTGCAGCCACGACCGCCTTTCACGAGGAAAGTGGCGGCAAAAAAGCACGATGCAACATTTTCGCGAAATTGTGTAACGCCCCGCCGCCCGAACGCCCCTAATTTTGCACCGTAAAGAAAACACCCAAGCAATGAACTACCCCACCCTACGAGCCGCCTCGCTGGCCACAATGGCCGCCATCTGCCTCGCGGCGCAGGCCCAAGCCACCGACCCCGACACTGCCACCGTCAGGGAACAGACGCTGCAACAAACGCAGGTGACGGCGCGGCGCAAGTCCACATCGCGCGGCCAAGGGCCTGAGAACTCGCTCGTGATGCAGCGCACGGAACTCTTCAAGGCCGCTTGCTGCAACCTCGGCGAAAGTTTCACTACCAACCCCTCCGTCGACGTGAGCTACAGCGACGCAGCCACGGGGGCAAAGCAAATCAAGCTGCTCGGACTGGCCGGCAGCTACGTGCAAATGCTCACGGAGAACATCCCCGACCTTCGCGGCGCGGCCTCGCCCTACTCGCTCGGCTACGTGCCGGGCCCGTGGATGCAGAGCATACAAGTGTCGAAGGGCAGCGCGTCGGTGAAGAACGGCTACGAGAGCATTACGGGGCAAATCAACGTGGAGTACCTCAAACCGCAGAGCGAAAGGGCAATCGAGGCAAACCTCTTCGGCGACACGAAGAGCCGCATCGAGGCCAACCTCGCCGGCAACACGCACTTCAAGGACAACCGCCTCAGCACGAGCCTCCTGGTCCACTACGAGGACAACTTCGCCCACCACGACGAAAACGGCGACGGCTTTCTGGACAAGCCCAACGTGAGGCAGTTCAACGCCATGAACCGCTGGGCGTGGGTGAGCGACCGCTACATATTCCAGGCTGCCGTGAGCGGACTGGGCGAGCGGCGCGAGGGCGGACAAACCGCGCACGCAGCCCACTCGGGGGAGGAGCGTTACACCATAGGACTGAAAACCACGCGCCTCACGGCGTTCGCCAAAAACGCCTTTATCCTCAACGCCGAAAAGGGCACGAACCTTGCGCTGATGCTCTCGGGCAACTTTCACGACGCTGATGCCGACTACGGCAAGCGGCTCTACGACGTGACGCAGCGCACGGGATACGCCTCGCTGCTCTTCGAAACAAACTTCACGCCGCGCCACAGCCTTTCGGCGGGCCTGAGCCTCAACCACGACTACTACAACCAGGCGGTCCGCCTCGTACACGACACCGAAACGCAGCCCCAACACAGCCGCGAACGCGAAACGGTGCCGGGAGCGTATGCGCAATACACTTTCAGCCTCGACGGCAAGCTGGTGCTTATGGCCGGCGTAAGGGCCGACCACAGCTCGCAGTTCGGCACGTTCGTTACGCCCCGTTTCCACGTGAAGTACGCCCCAAACCGCCTGTTCAGCCTACGCCTGTCCGCCGGAAAGGGCTACCGCACGGTGCACGCCCTGGCGGAGATGAACTACCTGCTGGCGAGCAACCGCACGCTCACCATTGGCAGTCTGGGACAAGAGGCGGCGTGGAACTACGGCGCAAGTCTCAACTTCAAAATACCCCTCGGCGGACATATACTCGACCTCAACGCCGACTACTACTTCACCAACTTCGACGAACAAGCCGTCGTCGACTACGACACCGACAACACGCACATCTACGTGCACTCACTCAACGGGGCACGCAGTTTTTCGCACACGATGCAGGCCGACGCCACCTATACGCCCGTGAGGGGACTGACGCTGACGGCGGCTTACCGCTACAACCTTGTGCGGCAGACCACCGGCGGCCGGCTGCAAGAGAAGCCGCTCACGAGCCGCTACAAGGGACTGCTCACCATATCGTACAAAACGCCGCTCGAACTGTGGCAGTTCGACGTGACGGCGCAGTTCAACGGCGGCGGCCGCCTCATCGACAACGGCGAGCCGGGCGCACCGGCGCGCTTCTCGGCCTACGGGCAGCTCAATGCGCAGGTGACGCGATGGTTCAGGCATTTCAGCATTTACGTAGGCGGCGAAAACCTCACCAACTACAAGCAACGCAACCCGGTGCAGCACGCCCAACACCCTTGGAGCGAGCGGTTCGACGCCACGCAAGTGTGGGGACCCGTACACGGAGCGATGGCTTATGCTGGCATACGCATTAACTATTAAAGGTCCCCACCTTATGACAACCAAGACATACCCCGTCAAGGGCATGAGCTGCGCCTCGTGCTCGGCCCATGTAGACAAAGCCCTGCGCTCTGTGGAGGGCGTGAGCGAGGTGAACGTGAACCTTGCGCTCAACAACGCCAAAGTGACTTACGACGAGGTTAGCTGCACGCCCCTCGACCTGCAACAGGCCGTGGAGCGCATGGGCTTCGAACTCATCGTGACACCGCCCGCCGACACCAAGGGCGAGGCAACCGCCGGCGAGGACGAGGAAGCGACGTTCCGCACCGCCCGGCGCAACGCCCTCGGCGCATTGGCCGTGGCCGTGCCGCTCTTTGCGCTGAGCGTGGTCAAAAATCTGTTTAGCGGGCAGGACGTGCTGCTCTTCTTCCTCGCCTCGTTTTCGCTGTGGCGCTACGGTCGTGTGTTCTACGCCAAGGCTTGGAAGATGCTGCGCCACGGCACATCCAACATGGACACCCTCGTGGCCCTGAGCATCAGCATTTCGTACGCTTACAGTTTCTGCAACCTCTTCTTTCCGCAATGGTTCACGGCGCACGGCATGACGCCTGCGCTCTACTTCGACAGCGTGGGCGTGATTACGGCTTTCATCCTGTTGGGGCGAATGCTCGAGGCCCGCGCCAAACGGCGCACGTCGAGGAGCATACGCCAACTGATGGGGCTGCAGCCCAAAGAGGTGACGGTGGTCTACCCCAACGGCACGGAACGGGCAAAGAGCATCAGCGAGCTGCGCCCGGGCGACGTGTTGCTGGCGCGTCCAGGCGAGCGCATAGCCGCCGACGGCACGGTGACAAAGGGGCAGTCGTACGTGGACGAGAGCATGCTCAACGGCGAGCCGCTCCCCTCGTACAAGGAAACGGGATGCGCCGTCAAGGCCGGCACGGTCAACCGCAACGGCGCGCTCTGCTACAAGGCGGAACGGGTGGCCGAGGACACGCTCCTGGCGCAGATAGTCCGCATGGTGCAGGACGCGCAAGGGAGCAAGGCGCGCATTCAGCGCACCGTAGACCGCATAGCCGCCGTGTTCGTGCCTTGCATCATCGGCATTGCGCTGCTTAGTTTCGCGCTGTGGCTCACGCTCGACAAGGCCGACGGACTTAGCCACGGGCTGGCCGCCCTGGTGTCGGTGCTGGTGATTGCCTGTCCCTGCTCGCTCGGACTGGCCACGCCCACGGCTCTCATCGTGGGCATAGGGCGAGGAGCCGCGGCGGGCATACTCGTGAAGGACGCTACGAGCCTCGAAGTGGCGCACCGCGTAGACACCGTTGTGCTTGACAAAACGGGAACGCTCACCGAGGGACGCCCCGAAGTGACGGAGGAAGCGTTCGCCGAGAGCCATCCCGAAGCGAGAGGCGTATTGCTTGCGCTCGAAAGGCTGTCGGAGCATCCGCTCGCCCAAGCCGTTTGCGACTACCTGCACGGAGAGGCGGCCGCCGAGGTGAGCCGTTTTGCGGCCATACCCGGCAAAGGCATCCGCGCCACGGTGGACGGCCGTGAGCATTGGGCGGGCAGCATGGCGCTGGCCGAAGAGAAAAACGCTACATTTGCACCCGGGTTGGCCAACCTCCTTGACCGCTGCGCCGGGAAACCCTGCACGTGGGTCGTACTTGGCACGGGGAACGAAGCACTCGCCCTGCTGGCCCTTGCCGACCGCGTGAAGCCCTCAGCCCGTGAGGCGGTGGCCGCCCTGCGAGCCATGAAACTGCGCACGGTGCTGCTCACGGGCGACAACGAGCGGACGGCCGAGAGCGTGGCCCGGGAAATGGGCATCGACGAATACCGGGCTGGCGTTCTGCCCCACGAGAAAGCCGATTTCATCAAACGGCTGCAAGCCAATGGGCACTGCGTGGCCATGGCGGGCGACGGCATCAACGACAGCGCGGCCCTTGCGCAAGCCGACCTCAGCGTAGCCATGGGCCAGGGCAGCGACGCCGCCATCGACGCGGCCATGATTACGCTGCTCAGCCCGGACCTCACGCGGCTGCCCCAAGCCCTGCGCCTTTCGCGCCAAACGGTACGCACTATCAGGCAAAACCTCTTTTGGGCGTTCTTCTACAACGTGGTGAGCGTCCCCCTTGCCGCCGGCGCGCTCTACCCCTTGTGCCACTCCATGCTCAACCCCATGATTGCCGGGGCGGCGATGGCTCTGTCGAGCGTGAGCGTAGTGGCCAACTCCCTGCGAAGCGGACTGAAATCCCTCGACACGACGAAACACACCATATAATATACGACCTATGAAGAAACTCTTCTCCCTCCTGCTGGCCGTTGCGCTCAGCACAGCCCTCGGCCTGGCCAAGGACATCAAGACCGCCGTTTTCACCACCACGCCGCAAATGCACTGCAGCAACTGCGAGGCGAAAATCAAGAAGAACCTGCGCTTTGAAAAGGGCGTGAAGGACATCGTGACGAGCGTGCCCGACCAAACGGTCACGGTGAAGTACGACGCCGACAAGACGACCGTCGAAAAACTGCTCAAAGCCTTCGAAAGTTTCGGTTACACAGCGCGCGAACTCAAAAAGGGCGAAAAGGCGCAGCCCGACGGCACGGCTTCAAGCTGCAAGATGTAACTTTGCGGCTGAAGAACAATTGAACGTCAAACCGATTACCGCATGAAAACATTCAAACTATTCCTTTTAGCCCTCTGCCTTCTGACCGTTGCCCCCGTGGAGGCGCAAACAAAGTTTACCGTACCCGTAACGGGGCGCAAGGTGCGCCTTTGGGTGAGCGACGAACAGGTGATGAGCCTCAGCTCAGAAGAGTACAGCAGCTACATGAAGACCGCGAAAGTGTCGACCAACGCGACGAACACCGAGATGGTGAAGCGCGTGGGGCAGCGGCTCGCCAACGCCGTGCAGACCTATCTGGCCAAGAACAACCAGACGGATGCCATCAAGGACTACCAATGGGAGTTCAACCTTGTACAGGACAATTCGGCCAATGCGTTCTGCATGCCCGGCGGCAAAATCGTGGTCTACGAGGGACTGCTGCCCATTACGCAGGACGAGAGTTCGCTCGCCATCGTGCTAGGACACGAAATAGCCCACGCCGTGGCCAAGCACTCCGCCGAACAGCTCAGCACGCAGGTGAAACAGCAAATGGGCAAAAAGCTGCTCAGCGCGGCCCTCAGCGTGGCGGGCGTGAGCAACATGACGTCGCTGCTCACGCAGGGCGCATTCTCGCTCGGCTCGAAGCTCGGCAGTCTGAAATACTCGCGCGACAACGAGAGCGAGGCTGACTACATGGGCCTGGTGTTTGCCGCCCTCGCCGGCTACGACCCCAGCGTGGCCGTGACCTTTTGGCAGCGCATGGCCGCCAATTCGTCGAGTTCGAAACTCGCATTCCTGAGCGACCACCCCTCCGATGCGAAGCGCATAGCCAACATCCAGCAGTGGCTGCCCGAAGCCAAGAAGTACTACACGCCCGCAGCCACCACAACAACGGCTACCTCGTCGAAAACCGCCGCGAAGAAGACAACCGCAACCGCCAAGAAAAAGACCACAACCGCCAAGAAGAAAACAACCGCGACAAAGAAGAAAAAATAATCCGCCGCCCGGCCGTTTCCGCCCCGGCGGACATAACGCCCAAAGGCTTCGCCACATCCCCCGAAGGAGCGGCGAAGCCTTTTTCGGGCTTTCTTGGCTCGCAAACATCTTCAATCGCCCAAATTTAGGAGCCAGCCCAATGCGGAAATTTCCAGAGAGGGCTTTTAATTGCTACATTTGCCCTACGATAACAGTCAATCGTTTAAAAAAGGAACTATAAACAAACCGATATTGGTAAATGAAGATTTTTGGAATGTAGATACCGCATTTGGAATGAAACCGCTTTTGGGGTTGAGTGATGAATTCTTCTATTACATCTGTTTGGCGACTGATTTCACGAAATTGGATACAAGCTCTGCATTGCCAAGTCTTACAAAAACAGCTATAGGCAAATTGCCCATCCCCC
>CAVGTD010000049.1:0-13901 GCA_963632215.1 Clostridiales bacterium | reverse complement strand
AGACCTACGCCGACAAGTCATCGCTCTTGGAGAATCAAGTGAAGGCGTTGGAGCGTACGGTGAAATCCACCCGCTTGCTTCAGCAGAACGGCAGCAGTAATTATCTTGAAGTGTTGACGGCACAAGAGAACCTATTGTCTGCCAAGATGTCGCAACTGGGAAATGAGTACAACAAAGTGGCGGCACTGATAGCTCTGTATCAGGCGGTGCCGTAGAAACAAGACTAAGAGCGAGAGGGTTTCAAAAAGGACATTTGTCGGAAGTCAGCAGGAACTTTAAAGTGGCTACACATCAAAAGCGGCAAGAGAGCATTACGTTCTCTTGCCGCTTTTTGGTTAATTGGATGCCTCACGAAGAGGCGTGGGGATTAGTTGGGGAATTCGGGCGTTGTGCCAAAGTCGAGGTAGCCCGACTCGAAGAGGTCTTTCGTAGTGGAGATGGCCTCAACCATGTTGTCGTCCATTGCTTTGAGTTCGCCGTCGGCAACGAGCTGTTCCATGTCGGCCTTGAACTCGTTGTACATCTCGGGAGTGAACACGATCCACTTGTTGCCGTAGTCGCCGATGTAGAGACCCACCTGACGGAGGAAGCCCCAACGCTCGAAGTACGGGAAGAGGTTGTAGCCGGAGAGGCGCGACACCTTGCGGATGTAGTTAAGCACGTAAGGCATTGAGTTCTCCCACTGTGTGCTGGAAGCGTTTACGTAGCCCTTAGTAACCCAAACGCTTGAGGGGAACTTCTCCTTGAGCTTTGCGTACGAATTGTTCTTGTTGCCGTTCTGCGTAGCCGCTACGAGTTCGTACTTGTCAATTCCGCTCTTCTTCTCGATGGTAGAGCCTTCGTCGCTATCGGTCTGGCGAAGAGCCTCGTACATATCGGGAGCGAAGTCGGGGCAGCCGTGCGTTGTGAAATAGTCGTAGAGCATGATGAACGGGCAGAGCGTTTCGCCAACGCCCACCTCGCTGATGCAGAGCGCGTGTTCGGGATCCTTAGAGTAGTAAGGTACGAACGAGTCGGTGCGCGTTTCGAGATAAGCGCGGAGAGCCGCGTTGTTCATCAAGTTACGGTTTTCGTAAGCCAAGTGGCGCGGAGAGCTGTAACGCTGTTCCACCGTTCCCACCTTGCCAGCGCCCGGTGTGATGTCCGTATAGTTGGCATCAACAAAGTGTTTGCGTGCGGGAACCCACTGGTTGATTTTGTCAGACTCGTGGTAGCCCATGCGCATGATGTTGTAGTAGGAGTTCATGTTGTTTGTCACCTCGCTCATGCCGGCCCAGCAGAAGTAGGGGTGCATCTGGTGCTGGTGTCCCCACTCGTGCGAGAGACCCCAAATTGCGTCGTTGTCGTTGTAGACGAGCGTCCGGCAGTTCAGCACGCGGCTTTCCTGGTCAACGTGGAACGAAACGCCCAGACCGCCCTGGAACATATAATAGGTATAGTTCACGTAAGCGAAAGTGCGGTTGTCGGGCTCCATGTTGTACTTCTTGAAGCCGAGCAGATAGTGTTCCCACGATACGAGGCTGTCGAGAACGTTCATGTACTGGCGGTAGCCGATTGATTTTCCGTCGGTTGCCTTGCAGTAGTTGTGGAGGCCATTGGCGGTCCATACGGAGTGAACCTTTGAGCCGACCAAGTCCATACAAGTGTTGACGGCGTTGGCGGTGAGTTCGTGCATCTCGTCGTTCGTCTTGTCGGGCGAGAGGTAGCCGTTAATCTGACCGTTGATGAAGTGAACCTTAATTTTCGGCTGGAGTTCGGGGTTTGCGTCGGCATAGTAGCAGATATAAGCCAAGCCGTCCCAGTCGTTCTCGTAATTGATAATGTTCAAGCCGTTGCGGAGCGTATAAGAAGCGGTTTCGGGATTGCCGCCGTCGAAGTTGCCGCCAATCTTGCCCACGTACCATGCCGTAACGAGCAGCGACACCGATTCTCCGTCGGGCAGACCCGAGACGGCAATTGCCTGCTTGCCCTTCGAGATGTTGATACCCGTGGTGCCCTGACGCTGGTCGTAGTATTTGCCGGGAGCATTCCAAAGGTCGCTCTGCACGTAGTAGGAGAGCTTTGCGCCGTATTCGGCCACGCGGTAATCCTTGACGTACGTGCTGTCGTAGAGACTCTGTGCGAGCGAACCGATGAACTCGTCGCTGATGCCGGCAATCTGCTCAGCCGTCACGTCGGGTTTCAGTTCAGAGAGTGACTTGTCGGTGAAGTACGAGTAGAACTTGTTGGTTTCCTCGTTGGTCTGCATGAACTGCATCTCGGCGCACGAAGCGTAGTTGCCGTTGCCCGAGAGTACCTTTATCTGGATAGACTTCACGTTGTCCAAGCCCGTGTCGCCAAGTTCAATGGCGTGCGTGCCGCTCGATTGTTTGAGGTCGACGGAAGTGATGAGCGTGTACGCCGTCTCGTCGCCACACTTTGCGTAAACCTCCACCTGGCCGAAGTTACCGTTTGAGTTGCCGTCGCTGCGGGTGATGTAGTTGATGTAGTCGATGTGGTTCGAGCCAGTGAAATTGTAGGTGAGGATGGCTGGATTTGTCTCAGACACCTTGAACGTGGGCGCGCCATTTGCCCAACCCGTGTGCCAGAAGGTGCTTGTGCTGCCGTCGTAACTATTCTCGATGCCGTAGCCGCCCTGGTTGTTGTTAGCCGTGGCAGAGGTGACTTTGACTTGGCTGTCGGTGGGCATATCCTCAACCGACTCGTCCTTGCTCTGTGTGATGACGAGCGTTTCGGTCAGGTTGTTAGCCTCGTTCTGGAACACCACGTTGGCCGTACGCGCTAAGCTGCTGGAGTTTTTCGTAAGGTGGATGTAGACCGTTCCGTTGTCGCTCTTTCGCACGCTGAGCCAGTCGGCATTTGCGCTCACGGTGTAGTCCACGTTGGCCGTGATGTCGTAGCAGAGGGTGCGCTCGCGATAGCTCACCGTCTGCAAGTGGGGAGCGACAATCACCGGGTAGGCGTCGCTCGAAAGCGTTACCTGCGCCATAATGGGCTGGAACGCCGTTGCGGCGACCGCCATCGAGGCGCAAGCGAGTAATTGCTTGATATAATTCATTTGATGTATGTGCTTAATGATTGATTACAAGATAACCTTTTTGCCGTTGACGATGTAAACGCCTGTGCCGAGCTGTACGGTCTGCGTGCCTTCGACAACGCCCTTCCATACGAGGCGGCCTTCGGTAGAGAACACCTGTACGGGCTGAGCCGAAGCCGAAGTGAGCGTAAGCGCGCCGTTGGCTGCCGAAACGCCGAGGCTCTTGCCTTCGGCCGCGTTGACCACGTCGTGGATGCCGTTGATCACGTCGTCGGCCGTTTCAACCACCTGGAAGTGCGTGGTAGTGGGCGCAATGTCGGGATAATCGCTGTTGGTGTACTCTACGTACACGTCGGTTGCCGTTTTCTTGAAACCCACAATACCCACAAGCGTGGCGTTGGTCTTGTAGAAGTAGTCCTTTGTCTTGACCAGTTCAGTGTAGTCCACCGCGCCGGTAAGCTTGGCTACGTACGTGGCCTTGATGTCGCCCGTGTTGCCCATGGCATCCTCCATATTGTCGTGCAGGTTAAGCACATACTTAGCGTCGCCCGATCCGTTGCTGTAAACGGAGTTGCTGGGGCAAAGCAGCATATAATATACGAACTTGCCGTCGACGGACTTCTTCTGCAGCTTGCTGGTGATGTTGATTTCGCCAGTCTCCTGCGGCGCGTAAGAAAGGTTCTCCACCTTACCTTTGGTGGGCATTGAGGTCAAGCCCAGCTTGTTGTTGCCGCAAGTGTAAGCGTAGTGCGAGTGGTTGTTGAGTTTCATGCTCGTGAGGGCGTTGTTCTCCACGGCCAGATACTGCAACTTGGAAGCGTTCGAGAGGTCGAGCTTTTTAATCTTGTTGTTCTCTGCAAACATGTGGCGGAGCGCGTTTTGCTTGGCTGAGCCGTCGGTTCGAATAATCGACACCGCGGTGAGGGCATTGTCCTGACACATCAGAGTAGAAAGGGTGTCGGAACGAAGCGTCAGACTCGTAATCTTGTTGCCCGAGCATACCAGTTCGTCCAAGTCGGGCGTAGTGCTCAGCGAAAGGGCTGAGAATGCGTTGTTCGCCACGTTGAGGTGCTGGAGCGTCTTCGTGTTAATCGAGAAAGTAGTGGTGGTATTGCTTTTGTTGTTGCGCATAGAGTTGCCCGACACATTGATATTCTCAATAAGGGGCGTTACGGTTTCGTCGAGCGTAAGGCTTCCGATTTTGTTGTTGGCGCAGTTAAGGTCAAGCAACTTCGAGTTGGCCTTGAGCGAGAGGGTCTGCAGCTCGTTGTTCTGGCAATAGAGCGAACGCAGGTTGGGCGCGCCCGAGAGGTCGAGAGCCGTTACGCCCTGCCCTTCGCAGATAAGCGTTTCGAGTTTCGAGGGGGTTGTGATGGTGATTGTCTCTCCCGCCAGCGTGCCAGTCAGCGTGAGGTTGGCGTCGTCGGTCATAGCCACGTCGACGGTTGTGCCGTTGCCCCAGTCGACCTTTGCACCGCCTTTCAGTTGGTTAACTTGCAGTGTAACAGTCTCACCTGCTTGCTTGTTAGTGGTAATCTTAACCACATCGTCTGCCAAGGCAGGCGAAACGGCCAACATCCCTGCTGCTAACAAAGAAACAAAGAGTTTGTCCTTTTTCATAGAAAGTATTGTTGATATTTAGGTGTTTCCCATGCTTGCGCCGCCCCGCCGGGCGTGCCTAAAAAACGAGTTGTGTTCTTCCGATTAGCTTAGCTAAAAGTCCCTTGTTTTCAACAGGGACGCATTACGGAGCAAAATTGCGAAAAAGAAATGCACCGACAAACTTTTGTTCCTTTTTTTTTGAAAGCCTTTGCCTTTGCACTACCTTTGCACGGATTGCAAGCCGTACGCTGACAAAATGCACTGCCGCCGAGCCGTTTTCATGCCGCCATGCTTGCAACCGTACGCTCCGAGGAGCGCATTTTGACGCGGCACGGCGTTTGGCACGGTATATGCTGATTACAAGGAGAAACACATAACGCACGAAACACAAGGAGGAACACATGAACTACGAAATTCCTGCCGGAACGAAGAGACTTATTATAAGGAGCAAGGAAATCACACAACAATACAACCTGTCGCAAGTCAACACGCTGTGCATGCTTTTGAGTCTGCTCGAAAGCTCTGTTATCGCAGCTCTTTTCCAAAAGATAAACATCAACGCCGAAGCCCTTAGGCAGGCGTGCGAGGAGGCTCTCGGCCGTTTGCCGAAGAACCCTGCCGCCGCAGCCGGCGAGACCAGTGCTGCCAACGTGGAACTCATGCCGTTCGACGTAACCTCGTCGCGCATCTTGAAGTTGCTCGTGCTTGAAGACAAACTCTGCAACGGGCAGCGCGACGGCGCGGAGGTAATTCTCCTCGCCCTGCTCCACGACCGCCAAAACGAAGCCAAGACGCTGCTCACGTCCTACCACGTGAGCTACGACACCGTGCAGGACGCTTCGAAGAGCGATGCCGTGCGCAGCGACTTCAGCTTTGCCGACGACGACGCGCCCTCTGCCCCCGAAGACAACGTCCCCAACGGCGGCACAAGGCAGCAAACGCCAGCCGACGCCCGCAAGAAGACCGACAGCGACACGCCCATCACCGACAACTTCGGCACAGACCTCACCAAGGTGGCCGCCCAGGGCGGTCTCGACCCCGTGGTGGGACGCGACAAGGAAATCCAGCGCATCATCCAGATACTCTGCCGCCGCAAGAAGAACAACCCCATCATTATCGGCGAGCCGGGTGTGGGCAAAAGCGCCATTGTGGAGGGACTGGCCGACCGCATTGCCAGCCACCGCGTGCCTCACCTTTTGCAGAACAAGCGCATCGTGGCTCTCGACATGGCATCGATCGTGGCCGGCACGCAGTACCGCGGACAGTTTGAGGAACGCCTCCGCCGCCTCATCAAGGAACTTACGTCGCACCCGGAAATTATTCTCTTCATCGACGAGATACATACTATTATAGGTGCAGGCTCCGCCCCCGGCAGCCTCGATGCCGCCAACATCCTCAAGCCCGCCTTGGCCCGCGGCGAGGTGCAGTGCATCGGCGCGACCACCATCGGCGAGTTCAAGAAGTCTATCGAGAAGGACGGCGCACTCGACCGCCGTTTCCAAAAGATACTGCTCGAACCCACCACGGCCGAGGAGTCGCTGACCATACTCCACAACATCAAGGGCCGTTACGAAAAGCACCACAACGTGACCTACACCGAAGAGGCTCTGAAAGCCTGTGTAGACCTCACGGTGCGCTTCGTCACCGACCGTTCCCTCCCCGACAAAGCCATCGACGCGCTCGACGAAGCCGGCGCGCGAATGCACCTGGCCGGAACGAGCGTGCCTTCGGGCATCGTGGAAAAGGAAAAGGAGATTGAGCGCATTCGTCAGGCCAAGCTCGAAGCGGCGCAGCAGCAAAACTACGAGCTGGCGGCCAACCTGCGCGACCAGGTGCAGCAGCTCAAGGAGGAACTCGAAACCCTCACCCAGCAGTGGCAAGCCGAACAGGCGAGCAACCCCACCGAGGTGGACGAAAAGACCGTGGCCGAGGTGGTGTCGATGATGAGCGGCGTACCCGCCACGCGCATCGAGGCCAACGAGGGCGAGCGACTCAAGGGTATGCGCCAAGAACTTTGCAAGCGCGTCATTGCGCAGGACAAGGCTGTTGAAAGGCTCACCCGGGCCATCACGCGCAGCCGCATCGGTTTGAAGGGAAACAACCGCCCCATCGGCACGTTCCTCTTCGTAGGCCCTACGGGTGTCGGCAAGACGCACCTCGTGAAGTGCCTCGCCGAGTGGATGTTCGGCTCGCGCGACTCGCTCATTCGCATCGACATGAGCGAGTACGGCGAAAAGTACAGCGTAAGCCGCCTCGTGGGCGCGCCTCCGGGCTATGTGGGCTACGAAGAGGGCGGACAGCTCACCGAGCGTGTGCGCCGCCACCCCTACTCTGTCATTCTGCTCGACGAGGTGGAAAAGGCTCACCCGGACGTATTCAACACGCTTTTGCAGGTGATGGACGAAGGTCGCCTGACCGACGGCAACGGCACAACGGTGGACTTCCGAAACACCATCATCATCCTCACCTCTAACAGCGGCACGCGCCAGCTCCGCGAGTTTGGCAACGGCCTTGGCTTCAACCGCACGGAGGGCGAAATCACGGGCGAAGCGGCCGAGGGCATCATTCTGAAAGTACTGCGCAAGCAGTTTGCCCCGGAGTTTCTCAACCGTCTGGACGACATCATCATGTTCAACCCGCTCAACAAGGAGAGCGCACGCCTCATCGCCGACATCGAACTGACCGACCTCATCCAGCGCATGAGCGGCAACGGCTTTGCGCTGAGCGTATCGGACGAGGCAAAGGACTTCCTTGTGCAAAAGGGCTTCGACGCACAATACGGCGCACGCTCGCTCAAGCGGGCCATCCAGCACCATTTGGAGGACGCACTCTGCGACGCCATTATGGAGAAGCCCGGGCAAACGGACTTTGAGGCGACGCTCGCCGACGGGAAAATCATCATTAAATAACGACTGCACTCACGCAAACAGGTTAACGGGAACGATAGAAAATCTCGTCAACCTGCTTTTGCGTTTCTAAAATACAGAATACACAATGGAATACATAAAGACGAAAATTGACGGCGTGTGGATTCTCGAACCGCGCGTGTTCGAGGATGCCCGCGGCTACTTTATGGAGACGTGGCGCGAAGAGGACTTCAACCGCGCCATCGGCCACGAAGTGCGCTTCGTTCAGGACAACCAGTCGAAGTCGTCGCGCGGCGTGCTGCGAGGCCTCCACTACCAAAAGGGCGACGCTTCGCAGGCAAAGCTTGTGCGCGTGTTGCAGGGCTGCGTGGTCGACGTGGCAGTCGACCTCCGCAGGAGTTCGCCCACTTTCGGACAGTACGTCATGGTGGAACTCTCCGAGGACAACAAGCGCCAGCTCTTCATCCCCCGTGGCTTTGCCCACGGCTTTCAGGTATTGAGCGACACGGCCGTGTTCACCTATAAGGTAGACAACCGCTACGCCCCCGAAACGGAATGCTCCATCCGCTACGACGACCCCACGATTGGCATAGACTGGCCCATCAAGGGCGACGGCGTGGTGCTGAGCGAAAAGGACCTCACGCACGCCGTGAGCTTCGAACTGGCCGAAAAGTTCGACTAAGCCAGCCCCACTCCATTCACAACTACATCCACAAAGCACATTAGATGAACCACATACGCAACTTTTGCATCATCGCCCACATCGACCACGGCAAAAGCACCCTCGCCGACCGTCTGCTGGAAAAGACGCAGACCGTCAAGGTGACGGAGGGGCAGATGCTCGACGACATGGACCTCGAACGCGAGCGCGGCATCACCATCAAGAGCCACGCCATACAGATGGAGTACGCCTACAAGGGCGAGACCTACCGCCTCAACCTCATCGACACTCCGGGCCACGTTGACTTTGCCTACGAGGTGTCGCGAAGCATCGCCGCCTGCGAGGGCTGCCTCCTGCTCGTCGACTCCACCCAGGGTGTACAGGCGCAAACCATCTCCAACCTCTACATGGCCATTGAGCACAACCTCGAAATCATCCCCGTGCTGAGCAAGTGCGACATGGTGAACTCCATGCCCGAAGAGGTGGAGGACGAAATCATCGACCTCCTGGGCTGCAAGCGCGAGGACATCATCCGCGCCTCGGGCAAGACGGGCGAAGGCGTGGAGGACATTCTGCAAGCCGTCATCGAGCGCATACCCGCCCCCGTGGGCGACGAGAACGCGCCCTTGCAGGCTCTCATCTTCGACTCCGTGTTCAACCCCTTCCGGGGCATCATCGCATACTTCAAGATTGTCAACGGCTCTATCAAAAAGGACGAGGACGTGATTTTCGTCAACACCAAGAAGAGCTACCACGCCGACGAAATCGGCGTGTTGAAGATGGACCTCTCGCCGCGCCGCGAACTCCACTGCGGCGACGTGGGCTACATTGTCAGCGGCATCAAAACGGCCACCGAGGTGAAGGTGGGCGACACGATAACGAGCCAGGCCAACCCTTGCAGCAAGGCCATCGAGGGCTTTGAGGAGGTGAAGCCGATGGTGTTCGCCGGCGTTTACCCCATCGAGACGGAAGACTTCGAACAGCTCCGCGCAAGCCTCGAAAAACTGCAGCTCAACGATGCCTCGCTCACGTTCCAGCCGGAATCGTCGGTGGCTCTGGGCTTCGGTTTCCGTTGCGGTTTCCTCGGACTGCTCCACATGGAGATTGTGCAGGAACGCCTCGACCGCGAGTTCAACATGAACGTCATCACCACCGTGCCCAACGTAAGCTACCACATCTTCGACAAGCACGGCGACATGAAGGAGGTGCACAACCCCGCCGGCATGCCCGACCAAACGGAGATTGACCACATCGAGGAGCCGTATATCCGCGCCTCCATCATCACGCGCACCGACTACATCGGCAACATCATGACGCTCTGTCTGGGCAAGCGCGGCGAACTGGTGAAGCAGGAGTACGTGTCGGGCGACCGTGTGGAGCTCTACTACGATATGCCGCTCGCCGAAATCGTCATCGACTTCTACGACAAGCTCAAAAGCATCTCGAAGGGCTACGCCTCGTTCGACTACCACCCCATAGGTTTCCGCCCGTCGAAGCTCGTGAAACTCGACATCCTGCTCAACGGCGAACCGGTCGACGCGCTCTCAACGCTCACCCACGTGGACAACTCCGTGTACTTCGGCCGCCGAATGTGCGAAAAGCTCAAGGAGCTGTTGCCGCGCCAGCAGTTCGACATCGCCATTCAGGCCGCCATCGGCGCAAAGATTATCGCCCGCGAAACGGTGAAACAGGTGCGCAAGGACGTGACGGCCAAGTGCTACGGCGGCGACATCAGCCGTAAGCGCAAGTTGCTCGAAAAGCAGAAGCGAGGCAAAAAGCGCATGAAGGAAATCGGCAACGTGCAAGTGCCGCAAAAGGCGTTCCTCGCCGTGCTTAAGCTCGATTGACGCCATAAGGGTGGTTCTATAAATTACCACCTTGAATTATCAGAATTGGGGGACTTCCGTTTTGTTATCTTTCGGGCCCTTTTCCGCCCCAATTGATTGTTCGCTCAGTCGCATAGCCCGCTATGCTCCTTCGCTCTCAAACAATTGGAACGCAAAATAGCTCCGAGACCTAACAAAGCTAACTTATAGAACCACCCATAAGAGTTTGGCGCACACCGTATGCGCAACGCCCAAACTCCGTCCCCGTACATCCGGCGCCGCACGCGGCCGGATTAACGACAACAACCAAACCCCATATACCCTATGCTTATAAGTCTGAAAGGCGTTGCCCTGCAACACGAGGGGCAGGACATCCTGCACGACGTGGACTTCTGCGTCGACGACAACGACTTTATATATATTGTGGGCAAAGTCGGCAGCGGCAAGAGTTCGTTGCTCAAAGCCCTCTACGGCGAACTGCCCGTGGCTTGCGGCGAAACGTCGGTACTTGGCTATGACCTTGCCAAACTCCGCACGAAGCACATTCCGCAGCTCCGCAAGCAGCTGGGCATCGTGTTCCAGGACTTCCAGCTCCTGCGCGAACTCACCGTCGGGCAAAACCTCGACTTTGTACTTCGGGCAACAGGCTGGAAAAAGGCCGACCGCAAGCAACGCATCACGGAGGTGCTTGAACTCGTTGGGCTATCTGACAAGACCGACAAGTACCCGCACGAAATTTCGGGCGGCGAACAGCAGCGCGTGTGCATAGCCCGCGCCTTGCTCAACCGGCCCAAGATAATCCTGGCCGACGAACCTATCGGCAACCTCGACCCCGAAACGAGCCGCCACATCATGCGCATCCTGCAAGCCGCCCGCGAACAGGGCAGCGCGGTGGTTATGGTGACGCACAACCTGGGGCTGCTCTCGGAGTTCCCGGGCGTGGTCTACCGCTGCGAAGGCGGCACGCTCCGCGAGGTGACGGCGCAGTTCAACTCGCCCATGGAAATTGGTGAAGAATAACCCCTTGTCAAAGAATACATACTTAATTCTATTATGAAGATACTCAAATTCGGCGGCACGTCGGTGGGTTCGCCCCAACGCATGAAGGACGTCTGCCAGCTCATTACCGACGGCGAGCAGAAGATTGTCGTGCTGTCGGCCATGTCGGGAACTACCAACTCGCTCGTTGAAATTGCCGACTACATCAAGAAGCGCAACACCGAGGCAGCCGGCAACGTAATCAACAAGCTGCGCACGCTCTACCGCCAGCACGTGGAAAACCTCTACGCCAAGCCCGAGAGCGCACAGGCCGCCACCGCCCTGCTGCAAAGCGTTTTCCACAAGCTCCACGACCTCAGTCAGCAGGAGTTCTCCGCTAAAATTGAGAAAGAGATACTCGCTCAGGGCGAGCTGATGAGCACCAATATGGTTACTTTCCTGCTTCAGGAAATGGGCGTAAAGGTGATGCTCATCCCCGCGCTCGACTATATGCGCACCGATGCCAACGGCGAACCCGACATGGCGTACATCAAGGAACACCTCTCGGATATTCTCAGCCGCAACCCGGGCTATGACCTCTACATCACGCAGGGCTTTATCTGCCGCAACATCGAGGGCGAGGTGGACAACCTGCAACGCGGCGGCTCCGACTATACGGCGTGCCTCATCGGCGCAGTGCTCCACGCCGACGAAATACAGATTTGGACGGACATTGACGGCATGCACAACAACGACCCGCGCTTCGTGCCAAACACCACCCCCGTGCGCCAGCTCAACTTTGAGGAAGCGGCCGAGCTTGCTTACTTCGGCGCAAAGATACTCCACCCCACCTGCATACAGCCCGCACGCTACGCCGGCGTACCCGTACGCTTGCTCAACACGATGGATCCCTCCGCGCCCGGCACTATCATCAACGACCAAATGCAGAACGGCACCATCAAGGCGGTGGCTGCCAAGGACAACATCACGGCCATCAAGATTGTGTCGTCGCGTATGCTCCTCGCCACGGGCTTCCTGCACAAGCTGTTCGAGACGTTCGAGGTGAACCGCACGCCCGTCGACATGGTGACGACGAGCGAGGTGGGCGTCACGCTGACCATCGACAACAACGCCCACCTGGCCAACATTGTCGAGGAACTCAAAAAGTACGGCACAGTGAGCATCGACGAGAACATGTGCATCATCTGCGTAGTGGGCGACCTCCGCTGGGGCAACGTGGGCTTCGAAACGCTCGTCACCGAGGCTTTGGCAAAAATCCCCGTGCGCATGATTTCGTACGGCGGCAGCAACCACAACATATCGTTCCTCATCCGCGAATCCGACAAGAAAGCGGCTCTCTGCGCCCTTAGCGAAAAACTTTTCAGCGAATAACGGCCGCATCTGCGCCACACTACTAAGCACACACATTGTTTATGACATTCCCTATCGATAAGTTCAAGGCGATCGACACGCCTTTCTACTACTACGACCTGGCCAACCTGCGCAACACGCTGCAAGCCATCCAGCAGGCCACGGCCGCTCACCCCAACTTCCACGTACACTTCGCCGTGAAAGCCAACGCCAACCCGCGCATCCTGCAAGTGATTGCCGCGAGCGGCTTGGGAGCCGACTGCGTTTCGGGCGGCGAAATCGAGGCCTCGCGCACAGCGGGCTTCCCCGGCTCGAAAATCGTTTTCGCCGGCGTGGGCAAGAGCGACCGCGAGATACGCACGGCTCTGAATGAGGACATCCACAGTTTCAACGTGGAGAGCCTTCCCGAACTTGAGGTAATCAACGAAATTGCCCGCGAAATGGGCAAGACGGCGCACGTGGCGTTCCGCATCAACCCGAACGTCGACGCGCACACGCACGCCAAAATCACCACGGGCCTCAACGAGAACAAGTTCGGCATTGCCATGGAGGACATGGTGCCCGCCATACGCCGCGCCCAGGAGCTGAGCAACGTGGAATACACGGGCCTGCACTTCCACATTGGCAGCCAAATTCTCGACCTCCCCGTGTTCGGCGCACTCTGTGAGCGCATCAACGAGCTTCAGGACCAGCTCGACAAAGAGGGCATCCGTACGGCCAACATCAACGTGGGCGGCGGCTTGGGCATCGACTACGACAACCCCGACGGCAACCCTATCCCCAACTTCAAGGAATATTTCAGCATCTTCAGCAAGCAGCTCCGTCTGCGCGAAGGGCAGCAGGTGCACTTTGAACTGGGACGCAGCGTTGTGGCGCAGTGCGGCAGCCTCATCGCCCGCACGCTCTACGTCAAGGAGGGCCACGTGAAGAAATTCGTCATCGTCGACGCCGGCTTCACCGAACTGGTGCGCCCGGCCATGTACGGCTCTCACCACTACACGGAAAACATCTCCGCCGCCGGCCAAGCCGCCACGGAGACCTACGATGTGGTAGGCCCCATCTGCGAAAGCAGCGACGTGTTCAGCAAAGACGAGAAGCTCGCCCCCACCCGCCGCGGCGACTTCATTGCCTTCCGCTCTGCCGGAGCCTACGGCGAGGTGATGGCCTCGACCTACAACTGCCGCCGGCTGCCCAAGGCCTACTTCAGCGAATAAGCCCTCCTGGCGGCACAATCCGCCGTCTGAACGTCACGTTCCCCGGGGTCGTTGATAAATACTTGCCAAGCGACACATTGAATACTTGGCAAGTAGACGATATGCCGCTTGCAAGTAGACGATCGTCTTCTTGCAAGTATTTATCCACGACTTCGGGGATATTTTTCACGGCAACGGGGATTGCAACGGACTGCCCGCGACCTTTTGCAACCTTCCCGAAATCCCCGTAACTTTGTACCGGCCGTGTTGCACTGTCAACTTGGCGTGTTGCACCTTCAATCCTCTGCACAATGAAATACCTTGACCCGAAAGCCGACCTCACGTTTAAGCGCATCTTTGGCGAGC
>CAVGTD010000048.1:0-14088 GCA_963632215.1 Clostridiales bacterium | reverse complement strand
GATTGGCAACAGTCAGTCCGCCCGTCACAGCCATCACAAAAAGTATGCTGCGGGGTATTCCTCCGTTTGGCACAAGTTCTTTTCTCATTTTGTTTCGCTTTGTCATTCCTCTTGATGCAGCCAACACCCTTCTTCGTGCGAGCTGACGATGCCGACGGCTTGCAGGAACGAGTAGACGATGGTTGTCCCGACGAACTTCATGCCGCGGCGTTTCAAGTCTTTGGAGATTTGGTCGGAAAGCGGCGAGGACGTTTTGTCGCATTCGCAGAGAGTCCGGCCGGCGGTGAACGCCCAAATGTATCTGTCGAAAGAGCCTTGTTCGGCTTGTATGCCTATAAAGGCCTTGGCGTTGGTTACGGCGGCGCATATCTTCAAGCGGTTGCGTACTATGCCTTTGTCGGAGAGCAGAGCCGAAAGTTTGGCTTCACCGTAGGCGGCAATCTTTTGATAGTCGAAACCGTCGAACGCCTGGCGGAAAGCCTCCCGTTTGTTGAGGACGCATTCCCACGAAAGTCCGGCTTGGAACGTTTCGAGCAGGAGCATCTCGAAGAGTTTGCCGTCGTCGTGTACCGGCACGCCCCACTCCCGGTCGTGGTACGCCACGTAGAGCGGATTGTTGGGGTTGCACCAGCTGCAACGGCGTTGGGGGGCGAGGTCCTCGTTCTTCATTGTCGGCGGTTCGGCTGCTGCGTCTTGCCTCGGAGCGTACGCAAGTGGTCGTCCTCACCCACGAGCCAAAGGATGTCGCCGCGTTTTATCAGGCTTCCGGCGGTGGCCGGCGCAATGTTTCCGTTCTGTTCCTCAAAGCCCACCACCATGCAGTGGTACGTAGACCGTATGTGGCTCTCGCTCAACGTAGTCCCGACAAACGGGCTTTCGGCACTGACAATGAGGCGGCGCAGCTGCAAGCGGCTGGCGGCGAGCGGCAGCGACTGGTGCTCGGCGAGGAGCCGCTGGCGGAAGTGCTGCAAGCTGTCGTCGCTGCCAATCACCTCCAAGCGGTCGTGGGGGAAGAGCATGGTTTCGCCGTCGGGTACGTTCAGGCGATGCACGCCGCGCACGATGGCGGCAATCATCACCCCGTCGGTCTGGCTGAACCCGAGTTCGCGCAGCCGCTGACCTGCCCAAGCCGTGTCCTCGGGCAAGGTGAGTTCGGCTATATGGATGTTTCGGCTCGTGAGCCTTCCGGCATAGCCCGGCTCGCTGTGTTCGGCTTGCGCCAGAATGTCGCGTGAGCGGAGGTTTTGCAGGAAAGTGCGTTCGAGCTTGATGCTCATCCACTTCACCTGGCGCAAGGCGATGAACAACGCCACGACAAGGAGCGACGCAGCTACGTGCCACGGCCACCAGAAAGGCGAGAGGAAGTTGAGCACGTAATAAACCGCCGCGGCAGAAAGGGCGTAGCGAACGGCAAACGTGGCGTAAAGCCCGAAGCGGTTCCGCCGGTTGCGGCGGCGCAGTTGCTTCCATTCCTCTGAGTGGTTCTTGCGCATCACGATGGCGCGGAGGAAAGGCGAGGCGAAAAGGAGCGTGAGCAGGCCGCAGACAATATTGCCCGGCCAATGCCCCAGCGTGGTTCGGCAGAGCGGAAGCAGCACCGAAAAGCTGATGAGTATCACGGCTACGCTCAGCGTAAAGTATGCTCCCACCTGCGCCACGAGGGCACGGAGCAGGCTTTTCCACGGATTGCCGTCGCTCTGCTTGTCGGCGACGGCGTTTGTCTTTTTGCCCCGGTCCATCAGTCGGCTCAGCACGGTGGGCGGAATGACGCGTTCGAGGAACGTGGACACCGGGCGCGCTGCCTTAATCATATAAGGAGTAAAGAACGTGGTGATGATGCTCACCGCCACCACAACGGGATAGAGAAAGTCGCTCGTCACGCCGAGTTCCGTGCCCAGCGAAGCGAGGATAAACGCGAACTCACCGATTTGCGCCAGCGAGAAACCGCCCTGCAAGGCTATGCGCAGGGGCTGCCCCGAAATGAGGAAACTCGCCGTGCCGAACACCGCCTGACCCACAATGATGGCCACGCAAATCACCAGAATGGGCAACCAATAAGAAGCCAGCACCTGAGGGTCGACCAGCATGCCGACGGACACGAAGAAGATGGCGCCGAAAAGGTCCTTTACGGGACTTACCGCCCGCTCTATCTTCTCCGCCTCAACCGTCTCGGCCAAGATGCTGCCCATCATAAACGCTCCGAATGCGGAACTGTACCCCACTTCTTCGGCAAAGTAAACAAGGAGGAAACACAGGCCGATGCTGACCACGAGAAGCGTTTCGTTGTTTATCCAGCGGTGCATCTTGCGGAAGAAGATGGGAATGACGTAAACGCCCACCACAAACCAAAGGATGAGGAAGAAAGCCAGTTTGAACAGACTGCCCACCAGTTCTACGCCCTGGAATTGCCGCGACACCGCCACCGCACTCAGTATCACCATGAGCAGGATGCCGAGAATGTCTTCGAGAATAAGCACGGACAGCACCTCGCCGGCAAACTTCTGCTGCCGCAGCCCTAGGTCGTCGAACGCCTTATATATAATAGTGGTACTCGACATGGCCAGCATTCCCCCGAGGAACATACTGTTCATGCTGTCCCAGCCGAAGAAGCGCCCCACCATATTGCCCACGCTCATCATGCAGAACATCACGCAACAGGCGGCGATGACTGGTCCGACTCCCATCTTCACGATTTTCTTGAACGAAAATTCCAGTCCGAGGGTGAACATAAGGAAGATTACGCCGATGTCCGCCCACGTCTGAATGCTCGACATGTCGGTGACGGAAGGCGTATAGGGCATGTGCGGCCCGGCAAGGAAGCCCGCCACGATGTAGCCCAGCACGAGCGGCTGCTTGAGCTTTTTGAAAATCAGCGTGACGACACCTGCCGAAATAAGGATGAGGGCGAGGTCGGAGATGAACGGTTCCATGAGAACGGAGTTGCTTTGGGGGGAAGATTATTGTTTTTCTACGTAGCGGAGGAACGGGCGCGGCGTTTCGAAGCGCAGCAGTTCGCCCGTGATGGGGTGGTAGAAGTGGAGTCGGTAAGCGTGCAGGGCAAGGCGGCCTACAGGGTCGTCGCCGTTGCCGTACTTCACGTCGCCGCAAACGGGCGTGCCGAGGTCCTGCATATGCACGCGTATCTGGTTTTTGCGCCCAGTGTCAAGTTTCAGTTCCACGAGCGAGTACTGCCCGTTCGTCTTCAACACCTTATAGTGCGTCAGGGCGTATTTGCCGCCGTTGTCAGTGGGCGAGGAATAGGTAAAGTAGGCTTTGTTGTCTTTGAGGTAGCTCTCCACGCTCCCCTTCTCCTGCGGCAGTCGGCCGGAGCAAAGGGCTATGTAGCGGCGGTCGGTCACAATCTCGCGCCAGTTATGTTCGAGTATCTGCTCTGCCTCCATGGTCTTGGCGTAGACGAGCAGCCCCGAAGTGTCGCGGTCCAGGCGGTGCACCACGTGCGCCGTGCACTTCTGGTGCGTGCGGCGGAAGTAGTCGTCGAGCAGTTGCTTCACGCAGAAAGAGTGGTGCGAAGTGGCCATCGAAAGGATGCCCACCGCCTTTTCAATCACGATTACCTGCGGGTCTTCGTAGACTATCTTCACGTACTTGGACTGCAGCTCGCCCTTGGGCTTGCGCTTCGATATTTCCACCAGCGCACCCACGGGCAAGGGCAGGTCAAACTGGCGCGTATTCTTGCGGTTTACCCTCACTCCCCCGCCGCTGAGTATGGCCTTGGCGCGGCTGCGGCTAATGCCGTTGAGGACCGCCTCGATAAACGGCAAAAGGGTTGTGGGCTGCTTCACGTGGAATGTGGTGTACTGGCCTGACTTTGTATTGCGCATAATCTGTGGTGTTTGCTTTGTGTTTTATTGAACGGTCAGCCGCCGTCCGGCTTACGCCTTTTCCTTTGAGAGCCAAATGGTTTCGGGCGGAAAAGAGCCGCAAGCCGCTGGGGCTGTCTAAAATAATGCACAAAGTTACTTTTTCTTTCTTTAAACGTTGGCGGTAATATTTGAAAAGCGTACTTTTGCCGCAAATTTGCATCAAAAGTGCCTTTCGGCTTGACACTTGGCAAATTGCGAGGCGTTCCGCAAACAATCCGCCCAACTGCACTGCGTTCAGTAGCGGCGCAAGGACGGGAACGCCTGAATATAGAAGCACAACATCAACCAAAATGAAAGCAAAGAGAACGTTTTTGGCTA
Source organism: Clostridiales bacterium (assembly GCA_963632215.1). GTDB lineage: Bacteria > Bacteroidota > Bacteroidia > Bacteroidales > Bacteroidaceae > Alloprevotella. The sequence goes on along the minus strand of CAVGTD010000048.1, from coordinate 9,886 downwards.
TGCTCCTGCTGTGGAGTGTGGTAGGGGGCGCATTTGCGCAACTCCCCTCGGTGAAACTTAAAGACATCAACGGAAAGACGGTCGACACGGCCCTTCTCAGCAACGACGGGAAACCTTTCATCATCAGTTTTTTCGCCACTTGGTGCAAGCCCTGCAACCGCGAGCTCAAAGCCATCAACGAGGTGTACGCTGACTGGCAGGACGAGACCGGCGTAAAGGTGGTTGCCATCAGCATCGACGAGGCGCAGAATGCCCAGAAGGTGAAGCCTATGGTCGACGCCGCAGGTTGGGAATACGAGGTTTTGCTCGACCCCAACAGCGACTTCCGCCGTGCCATGGGCGTTAACATGATTCCCCACGTATTCGTTGTCGACGGCAACGGCAAGGTGGCCGAAAGCCGCAGCGGCTATACCGAGGGCGGCGAACAGCACCTCATCGAAAAGGTGAAGGAACTGATCGAAGCCTCGAACGCAAAGAAATAAAGGGCGTTCCCCCTTTATTGCCTCACAGAAAGAACACACAACACAAGAAAGCATTCAGCCACACGGCATTCTCCCAATGAATCGTTACGCAGCTATTACGGCACTCGCCCTTGTTTCGTCGCTCCCCCTGTCGGCGCAAGACACTGACAACGGCGACGGCGGCCAAGACGAAAGCAAGAAAGTTACCCTTCACGGAAGCATACAAAGCGATGTGCTCACCCTCGTGAGCGAAGACAACAAGATTGGCACGGGCAAGTACGACGACAAGTTCATGACCAACACCTATGCCGAACTCCACCTGCTCAGCAAGTACGTGCAGGCAGGGGCTCGCTTTGAGTACCTCGACCACCCCCTCCCCGGATTCGACGCAGATTTCAAGGGCTGGGGGCTTCCCTATTTCTACGTGAAAGGCAACTACAAGTGGGCCGAACTCACTCTGGGCAGCTTCTACGAGCAGTTTGGCTCGGGACTCATCCTGCGCAGCTACGAGGAACGCTCGCTGGGCATCGACAACTCGCTGCAAGGCGGCCGCCTCGTGTTGAAGCCGCACAAGGGCATCACGCTGAAAGTGCTTGGCGGCCAGCAGCGTTACTACTGGCACAACCGCAACATGACGAACGAGTCTCCGTGGACGTACGGCGCCGACGTGGAGTTCAACGTCGACCAGTTCGTGAAGCGAATGGACGAAAACGGCTCACGCCTCAACCTCGGCTTCTCCGCCGTCAGCAACCATGCCGGCAACTGCGACTACGCCGAGGCCATCACAAAAACGTACAAGACGGACCGCATTGACACCGAGACCAACGCTGCCGTGATGGACGTGTACCGCGTCAAGCTGCCCCGCAACGTGGCCGCCTTCGATGCCCGCGTAAATTTCCAAAAGGGCAATTACAGTATGCTGGCGGAATACGCCTGGAAGAGCCAGAACCCGTCCAGCTCGAACGACTACATATTCAAGCGCGGCCGCACGCTCTTGCTCTCCGGCTCCTACTCAAAGCGCGGCATGAGCGTGCTGCTGCAAGCCAAGCGCAGCGAGGACATGGCCTACCGCTCGCGCGCCACTATCGACAAGGGTACTTCGGCTTGCTACATCAACCACCTGCCGGCCTTTACCATGCAGCACACCTACACGCTGGCTGCTCTCTACCCCTACGCCACGCAGATGACGCCGGGCGAATGGGCTTTCCAGGCCGAGGTGGGCTACAACTTCAAGCGCCGCACGCCCCTTGGCGGCAAGTACGGCACGAACGTCAAGGTAAACTTCTCGCACGTGCGGGGCATCGACCAGCACAAGGTGGAGGGCGACGTGCGCGGCACGGACGGATATACCTCGCACTTTTTCAAGATGGGGCCTGAGACTTACTACCAGGACGTAAACGTGCAGCTCGACAAGAAGGTTACGCGCGACTTCAAGCTCAACGCCATGTACTCCTACCAGCGCTACAACCAGAGCGTGGTGGAGGGCGAAGGCGACAAGGCCATCAAGAGCCACATCTTCGTAGTGGAGGCAAAGTACCATTTCACGCCGAAGCTCACCCTGCGCGGCGAGGTGCAGTACCTGCACACCCGTCAGGACCAAAAGGACTGGTGGTACGGTCTGCTCGAACTCTCCGTGTTGCCCAACTTCATGTTTACGGTCAGCGACCAGTTTAACGCCCACGTGCCTGAATACGACGAGTCGGGAAGCAAAACCGGCACGGGCAAGACCAACCGCGTGCACTACCTGCTGGCAAGCGTCACCTATACGCACAAGGCTCACCGCTTGCAGCTGGGCTACGGCAAAACGCGCGCCGGCTACAACTGTTCGGGCGGCGTGTGCCGCTTCGTTCCCGCCCAAAAGGGCTTGCAGGCTTCTTACTCTTTCAACTTCTAACGGCACATCATACCACAACATGAAACTTTCCAGACTTTTCCTGTTTGTTGCACCCTTCCTCGCAACGGCTTTCACCGCTTGCGACGAATACGACGGCGGCTACCGCCTTTCGTACTACAAGGAAGTTACCGTCAAGAAGAACATCCTCATCGAAGACTTTACGGGCCAAAGATGCTCAAACTGCCCCAAGGCGGCCGACGAAATAGTGAACCTGCAAACGGCCTACGGCAAGGACCGCATCATCGCCGTGTCTATCCACGGAGGCTCGCTCAGCGTGCACGAGAAGAACTCGGCCGTAGGCCTTGCCAACGACCTCGGCGTGGAGTACCACAACCACTGGGGCTTGCAGGCCTGGCCCAAAGGCTGCGTTGACCGCACAAGCGGCATTCAGGACTACGAGAAGTGGGGTGCGTTCGTGAGCGGCCGCATCGGCGTAATGCCCAAGGTCGACCTCGACGTGTCCGCCCTCTCGCTCACAGGCGACTCGCTGAGCATGAAGATAACCGTCAAGGGCGACGAAGCCGCCACGGGCAAGCTGCAAGTGTGGCTCACCGAAAGCAACATCGTGGCCGGACAGATTATGCCGGCCGACCAGGGCGGCGGTTTCAATTCCAGCTACGTACACAACCACGTGCTGCGCGCAAGCGTGAGCGATGCCTACGGCGACCCGCTGAGCGTGGCCGAGGGCGAGAGCGTCACGAAGGAGTACGACTACAAGTTCCCCGACTACTCCTTGCTCGCCAACAAAACGCCGTGGAACGTGCAGAACCTCTCCGTCGTCGTGTTCTTCTACAACGATGCCGACGGCGTAATGCAGGTTATCGACAAGAAGGTGCAGGAATAAACATTCGTGCGTAGGGCGTTCAAATTGGGGAAGCCCCAACCGACGATAATATCCGCAAATAGCGCCCCGAAGTATCGAGGAAAAGAGCGAATAGATTCGGAACGCAGATTGCGATGAGAATGTCCACAAACCGCGCCCCGACGGGGCAGCTCTCCATAGCCCAGGGCAGAACCGTCACGAAGTGGCGGCGTCACCCTGGGTACTCGCCCGAACACATCCGTTTGCGCCCTGACGGGGCAGCTCTCTAATAAAGGGGCAACGCCCCGCAAAGCCACATTGCTCAAATTCCGCTGATTAGCCCGAGAACCCGGGCGTTGCCCGGTATCAAGAGAGCTGCCCCGTTGGGGGGCGGCAACGTCCCCGGGGCGGGAAACCCAGGGTGACGTGTCGCCGCTTCGCGCCGCCACTCTGCCCTGGGATATGGAGAGCTGGCCTTGCAGGCCGCGGTTTGCGGACAAATCCACTCCCCCCCCGCAATTCAACCAGAGAAAACATAAAAACAACAAACACACTTATTCTATGAAGAAGCTACTTTCATTTGTAGTTGTCGCGCTGCTCGGCCTCGGCTCGGCGCATGCGCAGGACCTGCCCATCAAGGTGACTTGCGAGGGCAAGGAAGTGAATATTCAGGATGGAGAGACCCTGACCTTCACGGCAGAACCCGACCCTTTCGGCACGAGCAATTACGTGCAAATCGGCCCGGCCAAGGACCCCATCATCACCAACGTGAGCGACGAGGCTATTGAACTGACCTGCACTATAAGCACAAGCGCATTCGGCAATCTGGGCGATTTCAAGGGCTTGGGCTATCTCAGCTGGTGCGGCTTCAAGATCGGGAACTGCATCACTTTCGACGCTAAGGAGAGCCACACCTGCACGCTCGCTCCGGGCGAATCAACCGATATGCAGTTCCACTGCACCCTGACCTCGACGACTACCTACGGCACAGTGCGCGCCTCGGTGAAATTTAGCGAGGGCAACGAGACGTTGGGCGGCTATACGTCTAAATTCGTCTACACCAACCCTGACGACCCTGCAGCCGGCATTGAAAACGCCACCGCCAACGACGGCAACGGCGTGAGCGTTGCCAACGGCACGCTCTCTTACAGCTTCGCCACCGCCGCAGCCCGCCGCATCAGCGTGTTTGCCGTAGACGGCAAGCTGGTGAAGAACGCGAGCGTAAGCACAAAGAGCGGAAGCGTAAGCCTGAAGAACCTGCAAGCCGGCGCATACGTTTACACCGTGAGCCAAAACGGCAAGAATGTGCAGAGCGGCAAGCTTCTCGTGAAGTAATCTCCGCATTGACAATCCGAAAACAAAACAAACGCAAATGAACAAAATACTACTCACCCTCGCTACCGCTTTCTTGGCAGCAGGAACCGCCTTTGCGCAGTTCACGCCGAAACTCGTCAACGTGAACAAAATGGAGGCTAAGCCCAAGGCTAAGTTCTTCCGCACCGCCCCGACGACGCAGAGCATCGCCCCGGCAACCAACATCCTCGGCAAGCGCCGCACCCTGGCCGACACCGAACTTGCCACCGTGCGCAACCCCAAGGAACTCAGCTACCAGGTTCTGGGCAACGAGCATGAATACTCGCAAATTATCCCCTCGGGCATCACCGCCAGCACAATCACCAGTGCCGGCTTTACGGGCTGGGGCGCAGCCATCGCCATCCCCGCACTCGAACTCCGCCGCTTCGGGGGCAACACCATCTCGAAAATCCACGTGCACAGCTACCTCGGCACCTACTCCGACTCGAAAGTGTTCATCGCCGAGCTGAACGACTCTACGGGCGCGTTCGAACCCGTTTGGGAAAAGGACGTGACCATCAAGAGCAACCGCGAACTGTCGTTCGACTGCGACTACGTAATCCCCAAGAACGCCACCAAGACGCTCTACATCGGCTGGAGCTCCGGCACGGTCACGGTTAGCACCAAGGACGAATACTCCAACGACAGTGACTACGGCGTGCCCATGTACGGCTTCTACGACAATACGCAGACGGCTAACGGCGACATCTTCGTCGTGACGAAGAACGGCGCAAGCTACTACGGCGCCAACCTCAGCTTCTACGACAGCAACAACGAGTACAACCCCGTGAGCAACGACATCTGGGCCGAAACCACCGGCGAGGGCGGCTTGCTCAAGGAGGACGCATGCATCTACGAGGTTGACGACGTGCGCGACTACGTGGGATACGACAAAAACGTGAACGTGGTTGTAGCCAACATGGGCGTTGACTCTATCCGCAACTTCGAGTACACGGTGACTACCCCCAGCGAAACGCGCACCTACACGAAGCAAATCAACGGCGGCGTGCTTCACTTCATGAACTACGCCACCTTCTCGCTGCCCATCGGCGCAATCCCCGGCACTCCGGGCCGCACAACGGACTACAAGCTCGAAATCACCAAGGTGAACGGCGTGGCCGACAACTACACGGCCGACGAGGAGAACACGGCAGACATCACCACCATCGCCCTCGACAAGTGCTACAAGCGCACGCCCGTGTTCGAGGAGTTCACAAGCACCTCGTGCGGCTGGTGCCCCCGCGGCATCGTCGGCCTTGAAAAGGTGGCCGACTCGCTCGGCGAGGACAAGGTGGTAACGGTTTCCGTACACGGCGACTACTCCGCCGAGGACGCGCTCACCGCCAAGAGCTACAGCACCTACTTCAGCCAGTACGGCAGCAGCCTCCCCATGGGCTACCTCAACCGCCAGTACCAGACCGACCCCTACTACGACATCGTGTCGTCAGCCAAGTACGTAGCCGCACAGCCCTGCGAGGCAAGCGCAAGCATCAGCTCCAAGGCAAACAGACTCTCCAAGAAGGTGACAATCGACTCCGAGTTCAAATTCGCCATCGACATTCCCGCCAACACCTACGCCGTGGAATACATCATCACGGAGGACAACGTCACGGGTGTCGGCCAGCTGAACTACTACACCTATTACTACGTCAACAAGCCTGAGACGTTCGAGAAGGCTTTCGGCAGCAACTCCGATTTCGTGACAATTGCCAAGTGGCCCTACACCACAAGCGACGGCATGCCTTACAGCAACATCACGATGAACCACGTGGCCCGCTACGTGCAGATGGCAGGCACCGTGGCAAGCTCAATTCTCCCCGCCGTAAAGGCCGGCGAATCGTTCACCGACAAAGCCACCATTTCGCTCCCCACCGACTCGAAGGTATCCATCAACATCGAGAACCTCAAGGTGGCAGCCGTGCTTGTTGACGGCTACACGGGCAAGATTGTGACCGGCGTTCAGGCCAAGGCCGGCGTAGACAACACCCGCGCCGACGAAACCGACAAGGCTTCGGGCATCGACGAGGCTTCCGCAAACGCTTCGGCCGTAGCCGAAATCAACGCAGCCAACGGCGCGTTCCTCGTCAAGGCCGACGGCGCAACGGCACAGGTGTTCGACGCAAACGGCCGCCTGGTTAGCAGCGCAACCGTACAGGGCGAGGCCTCTCTCCCCGTATTCGGCAACGGCGTGTACGTAATCCGTGTGCTGAAAGGCACGCAGAGCATGACCCAAAAGGCTATCTTCTAACGTAGCCTCAACCCACACACATTTAGCGGTAACAGCCGTGTTGCAGACAGTTCTTTGCAGCACGGCTGTTTTGCGTCTGCAACAAAACGACTAATTTTGCGTTATTATACCGTCCGCAATGAAACAGCCCCGGGCTTGCCCGCCCCAACCACCTGGCCAGGGCGAGTACTCCCCGGGCAAACTGGAGTGCGCCCGTGGACGTACTCCAGTCCGCCGCCGGGCGCACTCGAGTACGCCCGTGGACGCACTCGAGTTTTCAGGCGGACGTACTCGAGTACGTCCACGGGCGGACTGGAAATTGTCGGCGCAGCACCCGCCCCGCCCCGTTTCCGCAAGGCACTCTGCCATAGGCTTGCAAGCCCCTTCCGCCACTATCTCAAACAACATCCGAACCCCGATGAGCGAAACACCCGATACCCGAAACGCCGCGCCGCTAAGCAGGGGCGAAGCGTCGTACGGCCACGTGCTGAAATACACGTGGCTCTTTGGCGGCGTGCAGGGCCTCAACCTGCTCATCAGCATTGCGCGCACCAAGGCGGTCGCCCTTTTCCTCGGACCGGCCGGGCTGGGGCTTATCAACATCTACAACAACATCCTCGGGCTGCTCGCCCAGTGCACCAACCTCGGCGTGCCGTTCAGTGCGGTCAAGGACGTGGCCGACAAAAAGGCAAACGGCACGCCCGCCGACGTGAGCGAGTGCATCGCCGCCGTACGCTTCTGGTGCCTTATTACGGCGGTGTTCGGCACGCTCTCCGCCCTCGTTTTCGCCCCGCTCATCAGCCGCGTCACGTTCGGCTCGTCCGACTACACCCTCTCGCTCGTGCTGCTCTCGGGCGTAGTGGGCATGATGGCCGTTACGGGCGGCGAACTCGCCATACTCAAGGGGCTGAAATGCCTTCGGCGCGTGGCGTGGGTGTCGCTGCTCTGCGCCCTGCTGAGCCTGGCGCTGACCGTGCCGCTCTATTTCGTTTGGGGCATTGAGTCGGTGGCCGCCGCCCTCTTTGTGAGCAACGCCGCCGTGCTGGCTGTCCACCTCGGCTACTCCACGCGCGTGGCCCCGTGGCGGTGGAGCGGTTTCAGCAAGCGGCTTCTGCGCAAGAGCCTGCCCATTGTCCGTCTGGGCCTGGCCTACATCGGCGCCGGCGCGCTGGGGCAGGGGGCGGAGTACGTGATGCGCACGCTGCTCCTGCGCAGCGGCGGCATGGAGGTGGTGGGCTTCTACAACTGCGGCTACATGCTCGTGGTGAGCTACGCCTCGCTCGTGTTCACGGCCGTCGAGAGCGACTACTTCCCCCGGCTGTCGGGCGTGGTAAACGACCGCCCGGCGATGAGCCGCACCGTAAACCGCCAAACCGAGGTGTGCCTCCTGCTCATAGCCCCCGTGCTGGTGGCTTTCGTCATACTCATGCCCGTCGCGGTGCGGATGCTTTTCTCGTCCGACTTTCTCCACGCCGTCGACATGGCTACGTGTGCCGTCTTCTACATGTTTTTCAAAGCTCTCACCCTGCCGGCAGCCTACCTGCCCCTTGCCGCCGGCGACTCAAAGACATACCTGGCCTGCGAGGCCGCGTACGACGCCGTCATAGCCGTGGCCGTCCCTCTCGCCTACCACTTCTTCGGCCTTGCCGCCACGGGCTGCGCCCTGTCGTTCATGGGCCTGTTCGACCTGCTGCTCATCCACTTGGCCTACCGCCGCCGCTACGGCTACCGTTTCCACACTGACCACCTGCCCGCCATGGCGGCGCAGCTTGCCCTGCTGGCCGCGGGCGTTTGGGCGGCGTTGTCGCTGCCCCTGCTGCCGCGCTGTTTGGCCGGGGCTGCCGCCTTCGCGGCTTCGGCCGCCTTATCACTGCGCATACTCAACAACGAAACGCAACTTGCGGCGCACGTCAAGGAAAAACTCGGAAGGAGGAAACGCCCATGAACTGCAAAATAACCGTGCTCGTGGCGGTCTACAACACCGAGAGCTACCTGAGGCAATGTCTCGACTCGCTTGTGGGGCAGACCCTCGAAGACATACAGATTGTCTGCATTGACGACTGCTCCACCGACGGCTCGCCCGAAATTCTGCGCGACTACGCCGCCAGCGACCGCCGCATCCTGCTACTGCGCACGCCCAGAAACAGCGGCCAGGCCAAGGCCCGCAACCTCGGACTGCGGCACGCCCTTGGCGAGTACACCACTATGCTCGACAGCGACGACTACCTTGCGCCCGACGCATTGGAAAGAGCATGGGAAGCCCTGCGGCAGGACGAGGAGATCGACTGTTGCGTGTTGGAACTGGCGGTACACCACGACGAACCGTCGCCCCGGGACGAACTCGTGCCGCTGCCGCCCTGCGCCGTCTGGCCCATGACGGGCCAGGAGGCGTTCAGGCTGAGCATCGCCCTGCGCCTTCATGGCCTCTACGCCGTTCGCACGAGCATCCACAGGGAGTATCCCTACGACACGTCGCTTCCCCTGTTCTCCGACGACAACACCACGCACTTCCACTACCTTCACTCGCGCAAGGTGGCCTGCTGCACGGGCCGCTACTACTACCGCCAGCACGCCGCGTCGTCGGTCCACCGCGACCCCGTGCGCCGTTTCCTCTTCGTCGACGCCAACCTGCAGCTCATGCGGGGCATCGAAAAGGAGGCCGAACTTGGCAACGTCGCCTCGCCCCAGGAAGTAATCAGCCTCTACGAAACGCAACGCTGGACCAACTACGTGGGCATGTACGGCGAATACCTTTCAGCCCAGTCCGCCCTCAGCCCCGACGAGCGGCGGCGCGTCAGGGCGCACCTGCGCGACATTTTCCGAACCTTCCGCCCCCGGCTGATCAGCAAGCGCACGCAGTGGAAACTGGGCTACGTCTGCCGCCTCGGCTTCGGCTTTTTCGGTCTGCAAGCCCGCGCCTACTTCCTGCTCAGGCGCATCCTCCGCCCCGGGCGAAACCGCCGCTGAACACCGGCCGCCGCAACGCCGGCGAACGAAATGTTCAGAAAAAATCGCCGCCGGGCTTGGCTGTAACGGCTGCAATGCGTATCTTTGCACTCGCAAACCGCCAAAGGGCGGCAAGCCGATAGAAAACAATGCGGAAATAGCTCAGTTGGTAGAGCACAACCTTGCCAAGGTTGGGGTCGCGA
>CAVGTD010000047.1:0-14288 GCA_963632215.1 Clostridiales bacterium | reverse complement strand
GGCGTTCATTTCTGATTTGCGAGTGCAAAAGTACGGCGGAATTTCGTTGCAGCCAAACCTTTTCGGACTTATTTTTGAATTATTTTTCACGAAAAATTGGTAAAGTGTTGGTTTTCAGCGGGTTGCTTGTTGCATATTTTTTGCGGGATTTTTTAGGCTCAATGGGCATGATGGGCATATTGGGCTTTGGGGGACGGGCTTCGGGGTTGTTGGCACTTGCCTTGGGGAAAGTGTCGTCCCCCGTACGAGCGACGCTTGTTGCTCGTACGGGGGACACATATGGATTGTACGGTCGACGCGTGTCAGCCGTACGGTGTGCGGGGACTATGTGGGAAGTTAGGGAAACGCGTACGCATATAAATAAAGAATCGCGCGTGTACCTATAATAAAGGAGTTTGCTTGACCGGCTAAGGAGCGGACTTTATGAAGATCTCTCACCCCGAAGGGTATTTAGGCGGCATTGAAACAACTGCATTAACTTTCGTTTGTATATTTCCTGTTTCTTAAAATACGGTACACGTATCTATTTTGCTACAAATCCGTCCAAGCACTTGCGCAAAACGCTTTATTTTCGCAGTATTATAGATGCACGAAATGTATAGGCGGTTAAAAATCCGTCCTGATTTACACGGTTTAGTTCTGAATGTTAAATACTTGTTTTCGCTTTTAATTTTTCACGCGTTTCTCTTTGTTCTTATGACAGTTGAGGGAGTATTTTTGCACACCGAAATAGCCGAGAGGACGGCAAATGCCGCAGGGTTGAGGGCGAGAGGGCTGACGGAGAGGTGACGCATGAGGAAACGGCTTGTCCTTGCGACTATACGCTTTGGGGGGAACGATTCGAGAGACGCTCCCTACAGCTTGTGCAACAAACCTATAAAACCAGACCCTGCCTATGAGATGTAACCTGAACGACATTTACAAGAGGATGTGTTTCCTTGTGGAACGCGACCGCCTTTACCTTGACCCCCATTTGTCGCTGATACGGCTGAGCGTCATCACCGGAACAAACACGCTTTACCTGTCGCGCGCCATCAACACGTATTGCGGAAAGAACTTCCGCTCTATGCTGAATGACTACCGCATAGCCTACGCCAAGGAACTGCTGATGCAGAATCTCTTACCGAGACTCAATTTCAAGGAGTTTCACCGCAAGTGCGGCTATGTGTCGAAGAGCGCGTTTTACACGGCTTTCAAGGAGCGCCTGCACATGACCCCGAAAGAGTTTATGAGCGAGAGCCTTGGCAAGACCGACTGGGAAAAGTTGAAACGCGAAAGCACGGCAAACGCCGGAACGGGCGCGGCCGGTGAGGCAACGGGCAACGAAACGCCAACCCTGGCGCAAACGCTTCGCGTAACGAACGTGCAGCCCGCACTTATGCAGGACCGCCACGGAGCAGCAAAGAGAAACATTTACGAAAACGCTTGACCCCAAGCGCAAACGACGAAAGACAACGAAGCAAAAACAATATTCACTAATTCTTTTACACAATGAAGAGAAAAATGATGAGTGCGTTGCTGTTCGGCATGTTGGTTGCCGTTCCAGCAAGTACTTTTGTCGGCTGTTCGGATTACGACGACGACATTAGTGGCCTTAACACCACGACTGGCGACCTCCGTACGCAAATCGACAAGCAGGTTACGGCGTTGAACGACGCAAAGACTGCGCTCGAGGCGGAGATTGCCCAAGCCAAGACAGACGCTGCCAACGCAAGCGCAGCCCTGCAGACTGCCGTCAGCAACGCCCAGAGCAGTGCCGACGACGCCAGCAATGCCGCCGCAAAGGCCGCCGCTGCCGCCGCCGAGGCTAAACTCGAAGCAGCCACCGCTACCGAGGCTGCCGCTCAGGCTAAGGTTGACGCCATCAACGAGGCCAAGGCCGCTTGCCAGAAGATGATTGACAACCTCAACGCCGCCACCAAGGACGACGTGGCTACCCTCAGCGGCAAGATCAGCGCCATCGAGAACAACCTTTCGCAGATTGACCTCAGCGGCATCGAGGAAAAGCAGACGAAGATGCAGACTGCCCTGACTACCGCTCAGGAGCAGCTGGAGATTCAGAAAGCGGCTCTCGAGGCTTACGAGAAGAAGCTCAACGACCACCTCAACAGCTACAACGCTGATATTCAGAACGCCGTGAAGGACCTTGTCAAGGCAAGCGACGTGGAAAGCAAAATCGCTGCCTTGAAGAAGACGATCGAGAGCGAAATCGCAGCTATCCCAACCGTTGACCTCACCCCCTACTCCACCACGGCACAGGTGCAGTCGATGCTCGACACGAAGCTTGCCGACGTGACGAAACAGACAAGCGCCATCCGCTCGGAACTTGTCACTATCCTCGGCAAGGCGTTGAAGGGCCTGGTGTTCCGTCCCGACTTCTACTACCATGGCATTGAGGCTATGAACGCCGCCACGTTTGACTACAACGTGCTTACCACGAAGAAAGTGGACGCAGACGGCAACTACGGCACCGACGCTCCTACTTATGAAGGGAAGACGGTTCAGATGACCCCGGCTCTTACGGCCACTTACCACCTTAACCCCTCGAACGCTGAAATCAGCACGGACAAGAGCCAGTACTCTTTCCGCGTGCTCAACGCCGACTACGTTCGCGCCAACGTCATTGAGCCTTCGGTGTTCGACGTGACGACCAACAAGGCGGACGGCACGGTGACGGTGAAGTCGAGCTTCGGCGATTCCAAGCTGATAAAGGACATCGAAGGAGACGCGCAGGTGACGGTAATGGCTCTTCAGTATCAGGCCAAGGACACCGTGATCACCTCTGACTACGCCGCCGTAAAAGCCACCACTTACAACACCCTGAAGCTAAACCTCGCGAAGAGCAACCATGCGGGTGTAAGCGGAGACCACATTCACCTTTACGAAAAGGCTGCCGACGCAATCGCCAACATTCCCCAGTTGGAGATTGCATTCGACGGCCAGCTCGACATTGACGAATACATCAACACTCACCGCAGCGTTGTAGGCGGCACAGCCGACCAGAAGTGGGACAACAACGCCAAGTCGGGCAAGGTGGAAGAGTGCGGCTTCAAGTACAGCTACGACCTCGTAGGCTACCACTCCGGCTCGAACGCAACGAGCGAGACCGCCCACTTGGCCATCAAGGATCACATTCTGCGCGCCCAAATGCCGAAGGACGGCAAGCAGGCTGAATGGGGCAACGACCAGAACCGCGCGGAAATCAACCGTATGCCTTTGGTTCGCGTCACCCTGACCGACACCATCCACAACAAGATAGCAGCCGTGGGCTACGTCAAGCTGATTATCGTCGACAAGATTGTCACTCCCACCACCGAGGTGACTACAACCGACAAGGGCTTCGACATCACCGACGCTTACACCGTAAACTGCGCCACAGAGTCGGCTCACAGCAAGACGATGACCTGGTACGAAGTGGAGGAGAGCGTGATAGCTAGGCTGAACATCCCCAAGAGCGAGTTCGACACCAACTGGGAACTCCTTACCTACTCCGGCGGCACGCACGCCCAGCAATTTGCCGACACCAAGGCAGCAAGCAACTGCATCCCCGAAGCGCAGGCATTGGGCGTTATCGAGGAAGTGGTTAATGCGGGCGCACACGAGACAACCGTAATCAAGTGGACCGTTGGCCAGAACGAGGCTTACACCATGGCCAAGGCCGGCACGAAGGAGAAGACCGTTTACATCCGCTTCCGTTGCAAGACGGACGGTTCGCTTGTAACGATGCCTTTCAACTACCGGCCTTCTGCCCAGAACATCAGCCCGGAGGGTTCGATTGCCGACAGCAAGAAGATCAACGAGTACTGGTACGCACACAACCAGAACACCAACAGCGGCTACGATGAAATCCACGGCAACGTGGAAGTTGTGGGCCAGACGGGTGCTAACGATGAGTTCGTGTTCGACATCAAGGACGCGCTTGTGGGCAACAAGATCGCCAAGAGCGACCTCAACCTTAACGGAATCTACTCAGGCGTTAACAACGCCGCCGAAATCAAGATGGTATTCGTTAAGCCGACTGTCAACCAGAACGTTCCAGGCGTGTCGGGCAGCAAGTACACACTCTCTGTCAGCGACGACGGCTCTAAGCTGAACGCCACAAAGAACGGGGTAACGAAGGCAATTGCCACTATCGTGACCACAGGCACCGACATGGGCAAGGTGACGTACGAGAAGAACCCCTTCTCCGAAGACCTTCTGAACTACGCGGACCACACTGAGCTTGCCGACTACCAGACCCTTACGGGACGCGTCAACATCGTGGCAACCACCTGCGACCCCGCCAAGGACATCAAGCTCACGGGCAACGCATTCGACGTGAAGTTCCTCCGTCCTATCTCAATCAGAAAGCCGGGCGAGGCAACCCTCGTCGACGCAACCACCGGCGGCGCAACGGCTAAGGTAACCTTCCAGTTCGTTGACTGGCGTGAACACGACTTCAACAACTCGTCGGTAACTGGCGGACACAACTACTACCAGTACTACGGCGTAAGAAGCATTGTAGCTCACGACGGCTACGAAGGCGGCACGTCTTACAACAAATCGAACGACAAGATTACGACCACGATGAACGGCGGCACGCTCGGCACGAGTGAACTTGCGCCCATCACCGAGAAGGTGAAGTTCCGCTACATCGCGCCCACAGGCACGTTGGTTGATGCCCTCAACAACGGCGACTTCGGCAAGGTTTACTACGAGAACAACGGCCTGACAGTGCAGGACTTCCAAATCCGCATCCCCGTAACGGTTACTTACGACTGGGGTACTATCGAAACCTACATCGACGTAACCATCAAGCGCACTCAGCAGAATGCTCCCCGCCGCTAACGGCACGGGCCTGGTTCAGGCTAACACGCATATCATAACATAACTGAGATTTGTAAGAGTGAGAAGCAGGTAGGCGCAAATGCCTGTCTGCTTCTCCGTTTTTAGCAACTGGAATGAAGATGAAACGCAATATACTGTTCCTCATCCTTGCCCTTTGCCTTGCGCTGCTCGGCACGGCTTCGTGCAAGGACAAGAAGAAGGACGCGCCCGTAAAGACGGAGTTCGAGACGGGACTGAACAACGCCGACTCAACCGCCGTGGCCGAACTGGTGGACAAGTTCTTCGCCTACGCCGAGAACAGGCAGTTTGACGAGGCGGCGGCCATGCTCTACCGCACCGACCCCAACCACCCGAACAACGCCCCCGAACCGCTCGACAACGCGGCGATGGACAGCGTGAAGACCGTCCTGCGCTCCTTCCCCATCGCGGACTACACCATTGAGTACATGAAGTTCAGCGAAAGCTACAAGAACGAGGTGATGTGCCGCATAGTCATCGCCAAAGGGCACGACAAGCAGCCCGACGTAACCACGAAGTTCTTCCTCAACCCCGTGAGCTACCTGGGCAACTGGGTACTCTGCCTCATCGACTCGCGTACGGGCAACGGCGACGACACCGTGGTCGATCCCGGCAAGCGCGACTCCATGCAGCTCGAATACGAAACGGAGACGAGGCTCAAAAGCGAAAACGCCAAACGCCCGGCCCGGAAGGAATCGGCCAACGCGTTCGAGCCTTGAGGGCACCTGCGCTCCGGCCCCCCCTCATAGAAAGCAGACGGGAACGGCAACCGCGTCCATGTGGGCGCGCTGCCGTTCCCGTCTTTCGTCCCGTCCGGGTGGGGCAGGGGCAAAAAAATGAAGCAGTACGCGACTCACGTCGAACACTGCCTCTCGTCATTTACCTAAAAAACACTATTACCTTATAGCTTGTATAATCTTACAATTATGCTTCTATCTTTTGCAGCTTTCGGGGCTTCCGTAACTGCTCCTTTCCTTTTTACACTTGCAAAAGTAACAACAAGATTGCAACTTACAAAGCAATTTAGACCAACTATGCATTTTTATCGACAAATCTTGCGGTTTCTATACCGTTCGGGCTTTTCCGTGCGCCTTTGCGGCGTTTATGCAAAGCGAATGTAGCCATTTATTCTTACTTTTGCGCTATAAGGATAACAAAAGCACTTTTAAAACGTAAGACACAATGAAGAGAACAATCCTCGTACTCACTTGCTTCGCCGCCATGCTCTGTTCGGCCTGCGGCAGCAACGACGACAACAAGTCCACCGCTGGCGGCTCGACCGACGGGGGCGGCAAGAAGGACACCACCGTCGTGGTCAACACCTACGTGCGCGGCGCGGACATCAGCTGGTACACCGAAATGGCCGCCGACGGCAAGAAGTTCTACAACGCGCAAGGAGCCGAGCGCACCTGCCCCGCGCTGATCAAGGAGTGCGGCATGACGGCCGTGCGCCTTCGTGTGTGGGTGAACCCCCAAAACAAATACTGCAACTTCAGCGACGCCGCCGACGTGGCAGCAAAGGCTAAGGCCGCCAAGGAGAGCGGGCTGAAAGTGATGGTAGACTTCCACTTCTCCGACTGGTGGGCCGACCCCTCGCGCCAGGAAACGCCGGCCGACTGGGCTAGCTGCACCAAAGCGGAACTCATGCAGAAGGTGAAGGACCACGTCACCACGACGCTCAACCTCGTGAAAGCCACCGGGGCCGACGTGGCGTGGGTGCAGATAGGCAACGAAACGCGCAACGGCATGATGCACCCCACGGGCCAGCTGTGGAACGACAAGGACGACATTGCCGACGGATGGACCAACTTCGTGGCTCTCTACAACCAGGGCTACGCCGCCGCCAAGAGCGTGCTGCCCAACGCGCTGGTGATGCCCCACGTGGACAACGCCTACGACGACAACGACTGGTGGTTCAAGAAGTTCAAGGCCGCCGGCGGCCGCATGGACGCCATCGCCCTGTCGCACTATCCGCAAACGAACGACAACCTGACGTGGCAGCAGATGAACACGCAGGCCGCGCAGCACGTGAGCCAGCTCTACGCCACCTACAACGTGCCGGTCATCGTAGCCGAGTTTGGCGTGAAGATTGCCAACGAGACGCTCGCCGCGCAGGTGACAACCGACTTCATCGGCCGCCTCAACACCATCTACAAGAACACGCCCAAGGCCGTAGGCGGCATCTTCTACTGGGAACCGGAAGTTTACGGCGACTGGAAGCCGGCTTCGTACAACGAATTTGGCTGGGGCAGCTACAACATGGGCGCGTTCACCGCCAAGGGCCGCCCGAGTTCGGTGATTACTGAATTTGTGAAGTAATCCGCCCTACCTCTCTCCCACTCTACGAGCCGCAAGCCCGGGGTTCTCATCACGAGCCCCGGGCTTGTTGATAAATACTTGGCAAGCGACACATCGAATACTTGCCAAGCGGCAGATTGAATACTTGGCAAGCGGCATATCGTACACTTGCAAGAATTTATTGACGAGCCCCGGGACAGGAACGACTACCTCGGGGGGCGTTCGAAGAAGTTGGGGGATTGTTTCGGATGGTTACAAAAGTGGTTCTGCTAGAACCATTCCTTCTTTCTGACCGAAGGCCATTCATCCCCATCGTCCAGGTCGGTAAGTTCGCTGAGTTGGGCGAATACTGCGGACGGTTCAAAGCCTCGACTGATGGCGGCTCGGGCTAACTTTTGTTTGAGGGCGTAGGGGGAATCCGCCTTGACTGTGCGGCGGCGCGACTGGATGAATGCGCGGAGTTCGTCTTGGTAGTTCTCTTCCGGAACGAGCGAAAGGGCTTCGTCGATGAGTTGGGGGGAGATGCCTTTGAGCTGAAGGGCGTAGCGAATTTTGACGCGCCCCCAATGGGCAAAGCGGAACTTGTCTGACACGAATGCTCGGGCGTACCTTTCCTCGTCGATATACCGTTCCTTTTCAAGCCGTTCGATAAGTGCGTCCGCTACGGAGACCGTTGCCCCCTTTTGCAGGAACTTCTCCTTGATTTCGCTGCGGCAATACTCCTTGACGGCGCAACGCGAGGCGGCCCAGAGGTACAGGGCTTCGGGCGTGGACGGTTCGGTGCGTGACTTCATGGCGGGGGAATAGGGGACGGGATAGGGGGACTATTTCTTTGTGACACTGCGAACGACGAACCACAGGTGCTGCATGACGGTGGCGAAAAGGCCGTAGTGCTTAGCCATGATGCGGAAACGCTCGCAAAGCGAGGCTTTGTGGTGGCGCGTGGTGAGTCCTTCGCTCAGATAGTTGGCCACGACGGTACGGGCATTTGCCAAGGGGAGACGCTGCTCGGCGGCTTGGCGCATAAGGCGGATGCACCAGTCGAAATCGGCTGAGAAACGGTAGCGAAGGTCGTAGGCGGTGTAGCGGGCAAGGTCGGTGCGAACAAAGAAAGCCTGATGGCATACCACCATTCCCTGCTTGAACGAACGCCAGTCGAGCTGGTCGGGAGGCGACAGACGGCGGCGGCGCAGAAAATTGCCCTCGTTGTCAACAAGGTGCGTGTCGCCGTAGATCACCGCCGGCAGAACAGCCGTCTTGTGCGCCGTTTGGGCAATCTCCTCCAGCGTGTGGGGGGAGTGGAGCGCGTCGCCGGCATTAAGGAAAAGGATGTAACGCCCCGTGGCCATGTGCAAGGCCTTGTTCATGGCATCGTAAAGACCGTTGTCCGGTTCGCTGATGCACACAATCTCGTGCGGCACGTCGGCTCGGCTGTTGCGCTCTTGGTAGTGGTGTACGTGTTCGAGCGTATCGTCGTGAGAGTTTCCGTCGATGATGAGGTGTTCTACGTAGGGGTAATGCTGCTCCTCTACGCTGCGTATGGTACGCCCGATGAGGCTGCCGGCGTTCCACGTGACGGTGGCGATGGTGATTTTCAGGTTGTTGCGCTTAGCGTTGTCTGCTGCGGTTTCCGTAGCAGGGGAAGGAGGCACACTGTTGTCTGTCGCTTCTGTTTCCATTGTATGTTGAAAGAGTTATTTCGTTCTGTTTGATTGTATGGGCGCACCGTAGAGTTGCAGATACTGCTCAGCCACGGCACCCTCGGCATAGGCTTTCACCGCCTTTGCCCGTGCGTTGCGGCACAGGGCGGTGTAGCTTTGCGAGGATAGTACACGGCGTATGCCCTCGGCGAAGTCGCTGCTGTCGCGGCAAGCGGCAAGGTAGCCGTTGATGCCCGTGTCGACCATCTGTGGCGTGCCGCCCACGCTGAACGCCACGCAGGGCGTGCCGCAGGCCATGGCTTCCATGATGGTGTTGGGCAGGTTGTCCATGAGCGTGGGCATGAGCAGGAGGTCGGCGGCCTGATAGAGCTGGCGCATCCGTTCCGCGCTTGCCACGTAGCCCATTGGGATAGCCTCGATTGGAAAGGCGTTCTTCAACGTCTCCGCCTCGCGGCCCGCAAGTACGATGGCAAGGCTCTTGCCCATGTCCGGCTCTTCGCGGGCGAGGATGTTGATGGCTTCGCACAGGTAGCCGATGCCCTTGTTCGGGTCGGTCACTTTGAAGGCGGTGAATAGGAGCAGGCGTTTGTCCGTAGGGAGTCCGAGCTGTTGGCGAACCTCAGCGAGCGAGGGCTGTCCCTCAGTGCCAGCCGGCGTATAGTAGGCGGTGTCGATAGGGTTGGGGATGCTCGTCACCGTTTGCCCTTTGAGCAGTGGCGACTGTCCGGCAAGTCCCGCCAGCCACTGGCTGCACCCCACGAAGGCGATACTCCCCGGGTGCGCCCCGTAGAGCGTGCGCTTGCGGCGGAATGTGCGGCAAGAAAGGTCGCTTGCGGAGGGCTTGCGCAGTTGCGGACACTGGCTGCACTCCGTGAGCCACTTGCCGCAGTCGGCGGCTTGGTGGCAAACGCCCGTAAACGGCCACATGTCGTGCATGGTCCACACCACGCGCTTGCCCGTGCGGAGGATTTTGTCCACGTCGGTGAGCGAGAGCATGGCTTGGTTCACCCAGTGGAGGTGGATTACGTCGGCCTCGCGAAACTCCTTAAGCCCCGTGATGTCGTTGCCCCAACGCGCCGTGTCGACACTGAACAGCCCCTTGCGGCTGAAGCCGTTGCGAATGAAGATTTCGAGCCTTTCGAGCAGGAAACGCAACTTCGTGAGCCATGAGCGTTTGAGATAGACCACGTCGTTCGAGCGGTCTGCTTCGGCCAACGACGAATCGCGGCAGAGCAACTTCGCCTCCACGCCTTGCTTGCGCAGGGCGCGGAGCAGGCGCATGGCGGCTATGGCAGCTCCCCCGGCGTGGTCGGAGGTGTTTATCATCAGTATTTTCATGGCAGAGGTTTCTGCGTTCTTTGTGGGGCGATGGTTGGGGAGAAATAGTCCTTTACTCCTCGTTGAGCGTTTGCTGCATGATGCGGGCGGTAGCTCCGGCGTTGTTCTGAATGTAACTCTTGGCGGCTTCTCCGGCGCGTTGCAGTTCGTCTTTGTCGGCTAGCAGACGGTCCATCGCATCAGAGAACCGTTCCCGGCCGTCCACCTCGATGCATCCGCCGTTTGCAAGCAGAGCTTGGGCCTCGCGAAACTTCTTGTTGTTGGGCCCGATAAGTACCGGCACGCCGTAGACGGCCGCCTCAGGCACGTTGTGTATGCCTACGCCGAATCCGCCGCCCACGTAGGCCACGGTGGCGTAGCGGTAGATGCTCGAAAGCAGACCGTAGCAGTCGACGATGAGGCAGTCGGCCTCGGCTACGCTCTTCGGCGTGGCTTGGGTGTAGCGCACCGACGGGCGTTTGAGTTTCGCCTCAATCTGCTGGAGGTGTTCCTCGCTCACCACGTGGGGAGCGAGGATGAGTTTGAGGTTGGGATGCGAGTTGAAGTAGTCGATGAGAATGTCCTCGTCGGGCTGCCACGAACTGCCGGCCACGAGAACCTTCCAGCAGCCGGCGAACCGTTCGGCAAGCGGCAGGGGTTTTGCGCCTTGGCGAATGTCGAGTACGCGGTCGAAGCGGGTGTCGCCCACCACGCTTACATGGTCTACGCCGATGGTGGCGAGCAAACGCTTCGACTCCTCGTTTTGCACGAAGAGCCACGACATCCGTTGCAGCACCCTGGCATAGTTGCGCCCGTACCAACGGAAGAAAATCTGTCCCTCGCGGAATATGCTCGACACGGAGTATACAGGGATGCGGTTGCGGTGCAGCACGTCGATGTAGTTGCGCCAAAACTCGTACTTGATGAAGTAGGCAGCCTCGGGGCGCGCCAGCTTGACGAAGTTGAGGGCGTTGAAGGGCGTGTCGAGCGGCAGGTAGCACACAATGTCGGCTCCTTCGTAGTTCTTCCGCACCTCGTAGCCCGAGGGCGAGAAGAACGTGAGCAGTATCTTCTTTTCGGGATGCTCGCGGCGCAGTCGTTCCATAAGCGGCCGGCCTTGCTCAAATTCGCCCAGCGAGGCCGCGTGGAACCATACGTAGCGGTTGCCAGCCGTTTGGCGGCGCAGCAGTCGCCACGTGTTGCGCTGGCCGCGCACCATGAGCCGCACCTTCGGACTGAAGAGGGCGGCGAGGCGGCAGCCAAGCACCATGAAATAGATGGCTAATGAATACATAAAGAGGTCTTGTCTTGTGACGTCCCCCCCGTAGTGCGTGGGGAGAAGGGTGTGGTTATCACGCCAGCGCAGCGAGGGCGGCATCCATACGGCGCAGTGTCTCGTCCTTGCCGAGGAAGGCTGCAAGCTCGTACATGTCGGGACCCTTGCCCGTGCCTACGAGGCACACGCGCCAGGGGTTCCAGGGCTTTTTGCCGTTGTCGGCGGCCCAAGTGTCGATAACCTGCTTTTGGCTTTCTACGCTGAAATCGTCAAGCTGCGAAAGCAGGGCGCGCAGTTCGCGCATATCGTCGGCTGCGCCTTCTTTCCAGTTCTTGCGGGTAAACTTGTCCTCGGCGTCGTACTGCGGCGCAATGAAGAAGAAGTCGCAGAGCGGCCAGAGTTCCTTGATGAAGTTAATTTTCTTCATCTTCATCATGCCCACTACGGCCTCGGCCTTCTCGGGCGTGGTTTGTATGCCGTTGGCTTCAAGTATTTGCAGGAACGTGGGCGTGAGCAGCTTGTTGTCGGTGCGCTGAATGTATTCGCGGTTGAACCACTGGCCCTTGACGTAGTCGAACTTTGCGCCGCTCTTCGAACACTTGCTGAGGTCGAACTGCTCAATGAGCTCGTCCATTGAGAGCAACTCCTGGTCGGTGCCGGGATTCCAGCCCAACAGGGCGAGGAAGTTGATGACAGCCTCGGGCAGGTAGCCGCTTTCGCGGTATCCCGACGACACGTCGCCCGTCTTGGGGTCGTGCCATTCGAGGGGAAATACGGGGAAGCCTAGGCGGTCGCCGTCGCGCTTCGAGAGTTTGCCTTTGCCGTCGGGCTTGAGCAGGAGGGGAAGGTGGGCGAACTCGGGCATGGTGTCCTGCCAGCCGAACGCGCGATAGAGCAGTACGTGCAGCGGAGCGGAGGGCAACCACTCTTCGCCGCGAATCACGTGGGTGATTTCCATGAGGTGGTCGTCCACAATGTTTGCCAAATGGTATGTGGGGAGGTCGTCCGCGCTTTTGTAAAGCACTTTGTCGTCGAGAATGTCGCTCATCACGCGCACGTCGCCGCGAATGATGTCCTTCACGTGGATTTCTTCGCCCGGCTCCACCTTGAAACGAACAGTGTATTGCTCGCCGGCGTTAATAAGCTCTTGCGTTTTCTCCTCGCCGAGCGACAGGGAGTTGCGCATCTGCAAGCGGGTGTGGGCATCGTACTGGAAGTTTTGAACCTGCTCGCGCTTCGCGCTCAGTTCTTCGGGCGTGTCGAAGGCAATGTAGGCTTTGCCCGCGTCGAGCAGCTGCTTGACGTACTGGCGGTAGATGTCCCTGCGCTCGCTCTGGCGGTAGGGACCGTGCTGACCGCCGAAGCTCACCCCCTCGTCGAAGTGGATGCCGAGCCATTTGAACGCCTCTACAATATAGTCCTCCGCTCCCGGCACGAAACGGTTGGAGTCGGTGTCCTCAATGCGGAACACCATGTCGCCGCCGTGCTGGCGTGCAAAGAGGTAGTTGTAAAGCGCGGTGCGAACGCCGCCAATATGCAAGGGACCTGTGGGACTGGGGGCAAAACGCACCCTCACTTTTCTTTCAGACATTGGTTTCTCTCGTGTTGTATGTGTAAGTTTCCGTGTGCTTGCGCTTCATTGCCGAAAAACGTCGGGGCAAGCATACGGATTGTCATGTTTGTGTTCTTTTGCTAAGATAACGACAAAGGTACGTCTAATTTGACAAAGGGCAAAGCAGGGCGGTGGCGGCGCGCATTTGCCGGGGCAAAAAGAAAACAGGCTTCCCGCTTGTCGTGAGCGGAAAGCCTGTAGCCTTAAAGGTAGTTGTTGTAAGCCGCAGGGGCGAATAGCCCTTGTCCGTTGTCGCGGCTTTTGTGCTGTGAGCGTTAAGCGTTAGCCTCTTCAACAGAAACCACGCTGCGGTCGCGCTGGCCGCGGTGGAAGCTGACAACGCCATCAACAAGGGCGAAGAGCGTGTGGTCCTTGCCCATGCCTACGTTTTTGCCGGGATAGTGAACCGTACCGCGCTGGCGAACGATGATGTTGCCTGCTACGCAAGTTTGGCCACCCCAAATCTTAACGCCTAATCTCTGTGAAGCCGATTCGCGGCCGTTCTTAGAACTACCTACACCTTTCTTGTGTGCCATTTCTTCTAATACTTTTTAAGGATTAAGCAATTACGTTCTTGATTGTCACTTGTGTGAACTGGTGACGGTAGCCATTGAGCTTGCGGTAGCCCTTGCGGCGCTTCTTGTGGAACACAAGCACCTTGTCGCCCTTTACGAGCGGGCTGATAACTTCGCATACTACCTTGGCGCCTTCAACGGTAGGAACGCCTACCGTTACGTCGCCGTCGTTGTCTACCAACAACACGTTCTCAAATTCAACAGTCTGGCCGCTCTCTGCGCCCTGAATGTGGTTTACGAAGAGCTTCTTGCCCTCTTCCACCTTGAACTGCTGACCGTTAATCTCTACGATTGCGTACATTTAGTTAATTGTATAAACGGGTTTTTCCAGGAGGCGTACTGCACTCGCAGTCTCTTCATTTAGCCCCTTTGGACTCTAAATCGGCTGCAAATGTACGCATTTTTTCATTCCCCACGTGCTATTCGCTTGATTTTTAGCGTAGTTGAAATCTCTTGGTTTGGAAATACTCGCGTTTTCTTTGCTTTTTGGTTCGGAAATGAACATTTGATGCGTATTCTGCGACTGACATTCAACGAATAAGGTATGAGTCCACTTGAAAAAGTGACACGACCTCATCAAGTTTATTCTCTTAAACCAGCGTTATGCAAAGATTTTCGCGCCGAACTCCACCTTAGCCTTTGCCTTTCCTCTCACTATGGGACGAATGTGGGGCTGGAAGATGCTGACGATGCGGTTGGCTATC